>AASF01001490.1 GCA_000168735.1 Candidatus Endoriftia persephone str. Hot96_1+Hot96_2
GCGCGAATCGCCTTGATCACGCTGCTGCCACTGGAAGCTGTTCCAGCTGTCACAATGGAACGACCTGCCACTGGCAAGCACCAAAGGGCAGCCATATTCAAACCACAGCAGAGTGCTGATGCCTGCCATCTNCTTCTTCAAAGCAATTGGAGTTCAGTACGCTTCGTATCACAGTTGGCGCGAGCGGCTCCTGTTCCAATTGTCATAACGGATCAACGGCACAAGGGCAAACCATCCGGACATTTTGTTACCACTCAGCAATGTGACAGTTGCCACCGTACATCTGCCTGGCAACCGACACTCAGCTACAGTCATCTCTCAGCCAGTTATCCTGGTGACCATCGGGGAAGCCTGAGTTGTACGAGTTGTCATGGTGGCAACAGCCAGATAGTGACCTGGAGCAACGCCGGCTATGTGCCAGACTGCGCCGCCTGGCCATGCCAGAGACTATGAGTCGGGGCCACATAAGAAATATGGCAATACCAGGTACTCAGTCAGTGAACTGCGCGACTGCAGTGGTGCCTGTCATGTCTATAGTGATAGTTCGATGACAAAGATCAGTAAGAGCCGAAGCCGGGAGCACCGGGTCTCGGACCGTGATTGGGATTGAGGCGCTTCAAGCAGTGAGATTGCAGCAGGTTGTTTGTAGGGAAACTGCTGCAATCCTCTTCAATAATTAAAACAGGAATAACAGGGTTGGAGATGAATAAACCTATGCAGATGGGGCGTTTTGTCCTTTTCTTTGTGTTACTTGCAATGGGAGCCAGGGAAGACCTTTGCTGGCTCGAAGATCATGGACCGGATGCGAGACGATAGATTGGTGTGGAAGAGAATCGTATCTCGATATTTTTTATATGTGCCAGATGCGGAGTGTCAGTCATCTGAT
>AASF01001489.1 GCA_000168735.1 Candidatus Endoriftia persephone str. Hot96_1+Hot96_2
CTTGATCCTGAGGTAGCTGGGATCATCGTCTCCGGGATGGTATTTGGTACTCTGGCTGAAACAAAGATAACGTCTCCCGCACCAGCTCGCACATATCCGTCGGTACCCGGGCTCAAAGTGGGATATCTTTGTAAACTCCAGCATGCGTTGCACGAAAGTCCGGCAGTCGCTGGCCGGCTTGATGGGATCTGCCCCAGGATCTCGCATGTGCGTTCTGGATCTTTAGCCTCGCGCTGCGCAAGTTGTGCCAGGTTCATCACGCCCACCAGGGGGATTGTTGATCTGGTGTGCGATCTCACCGATCATCTGCCCCATGGCGGAGAGCTTTTCCATTTGCACGATCCGTTCGTGCTCGGTGCTCAACTTCGACAACTGGCTTTCCGCCTGGCATTGGCGCCAGTAGACAGCACGGAACAAACCGAACAACGCAGCATACAAGAGTAGGCCGCCCAGTCCCGCAACCAGCCATTGCAGCGCCATCCCCCGTCGAATCTTGCTCGTTCAGCGTGGCNCGCCGAACGATAGAGTCCCAACAACGCCCTGGGTAGGGGATGGCTTCCCGGGGGCTGTCGGCCCGGATGCTGAAGGGGGTACGTAGAAAAACTCCACCACAGGGTTTCGCAACCCGCATTGGCTGCCCGGCATCTGAATATTCCTCCTGAGAATAGAACACCACATCTGTGCCACCCATGATGGCCGCGTGAAATTGAAGGTTATTGTCGACCTTCGTACCAATGAAGGAGGGTTCATCTGACCAGGCGATCTCACCTTGCCGGTTATACACTTTGATGCGGATGACTTCCGAG
>AASF01001488.1 GCA_000168735.1 Candidatus Endoriftia persephone str. Hot96_1+Hot96_2
CGCCCTGATCCAGAAACTGATCATGAAAGGTGAGATCAGCGATCGCATGGCCAGCTCCCTGGATCAACGACAGCGCCCAACGCCAGGCGCATCACCCAGATGCTGGTAGACATCTCCACGGTGCTCTATTCACCGACCGATACCCAGATCGCTGAGATCGACGCTCAGCAAACACCGGAGGAAAAAACGCTGGAGGAGGCCAGCACCAAGAGCTGAAGAAGGATTATTTGCCGGCCCGCACCAGGCCGCCAAGCCCGATCTGTTCCAAGGCGTTATTCAACAGCTCACTGACCTCAGCCGGCCGCTCACAACGCAACGCTGCCTGCAACAACTCTCTGGCCCGAGCCCGGCTCACCGAGCGCACCACCCGCTTCACCCGCAACAGGGAGCCGGCGCTCATACTGAGGGTGTGTACCCCCATCCCCAGCAGCAGTAGCACCGCCGCCGGATTTACCCAGCCATCTCACCGCAGACGCTTACCTCCCGGTTAAAACCTCGCCGCCCCCTCCAGCACCTGGATCAGCGCCTGAATCACCGCAGGATGGAGATCATCATAGAGTGCCGCCACATGAGAATTATTGCGATCCACCGCCAGCAGGTACTGGGTCAGATCGTTGGTGCCGACGGAGAGAAAGTCGACCCGCCGCGCCAGCGCCTCCACCTGATAGACCGCGGCAGGCACCTCGATCATCACCCCCACCTGGGGCATCTGCACCACAAAACCCTCATCGATCAACTCATCCCTGGCACGCTGGATTAGCAACAGCGCATCGTCCACCTCACTCACGGTGCTGATC
>AASF01001487.1 GCA_000168735.1 Candidatus Endoriftia persephone str. Hot96_1+Hot96_2
GATCACCCTCTCCGGAGACAACCCTCTGACCCTGGAGGCGGGGCCGGCGGCCTATAGCGATCCGGGCGCCAGCGCCAATGACAATGTGGATGGCGATGTCAGCGCCAATATTGTGATGAGTGGCACGGTCGACCGCACCACCGCCGGTAGCTACACCCTGACCTATAGCGTCTCCGACACAGCCGGTAACCCGGCCAGCGCGACGCGCACCGTGGAGGTCTCCTCCGCTGCCGCCCCGGTGATCACCCTGAGCGGAGCCAATCCCTTTAGCCTGGCCGTTGGCGCCGCCTTTTCCGACCCGGGTGCCAGCGCCAACGACAATTTCGACGGCGATGTCTCGGCCAGCATCACGGTCAGCGGCGCGGTGGACAGCAATACTCCAGGAGACTACACCCTGACCTATACGGTCAGCGATGCCGCCGGCAACAGCGCCACCCAAAGCCGCACCGTTTCGGTCACCGATCAGACCGCGCCACAGATCACCCTTAATGGCGACAATCCGCAGAGCGGTGGAGGCAGGCTCTAGCTACAGGGATCCTGGGGCCGTCGCCAGCGACAACGTGGACGGAGATCTCTCCTCCAGCGTGGGCGGTGAGCGGCAGTGTCAACGGCTAGCGTGCTGGGTAGCTATACCCTTACCTACAACGTCTCGGATGCGGCCGGCAATGCCGCCACCGCGGTGACCCGCGCGGTCAACGTGGTGGATCAGACCGCACCCGTCATCACCCTGCTGGGCAGCGATCCGATGAGTGTGGAGGGGGGGGCTACCTTCAGCGATCCAGGCGCCAGCGCTAGTGACAGCTTTGAAGGCGATCTCAGTGCCGGCATCGTCATCAGTGGCAGTGTCGATAGCGCCGTGCTGGGCAGCTATACCCTGACCTACAACGTCTCCGACAGCACCGGCAATGCCGCCACTGCAGTGACCCGCAGGGTCAACGTGGTGGATCAGACCGCACCAACGATCACGCTGAGTGGCGACAACCCGATGGGGGTGGCCTTGGGCGGCACCTTTACCGACCCTGGGTGCCTCTGCCAGTGACGCCATCGACGGCGATATCTCAGCCAATGTCACAGTCAGTGGCACCGTCGATACCAACACCCTGGGCAGCTACACTCTGACCTACAACGTCTCCGACTCTGGAGGCAATGCAGCAACGCCAGTGACACGTACCGTCGAGGTCAAAGATCTCACCGGGCCGGTCATCACCCTCAACGGTGACCACCCACAGACCGTCTCAGCGGGTGCGACCTACAGTGACCCGGGGGCCACCGCTATCGATAACGTGGACGGGGATCTCTCAGGCAGCATCACGGCCAGCGGTAGTGTCAACACCGCGGTCGCTGGCATCTACACCCTGACCTACAGCGTCACCGATGCGGCTGGCAACAGCTCCACCCTCGATCGCACGGTGGTAGTGGCTGACCAGCCCCCTACACTGGTATTGATCGGAGACAACCCCTTCACCCTTGAGGGGGGCACCCCCTTCACCGATCCGGGCAGCACCGCCACCGATGATGTGGACGGTGACATCTCCGCCAATGTGGTGCTCACCCGGTAGTGTGAATAACGCTGTGGTGGGCAGCTACACCTTGACCTACAACGTCACCGACAGTGCTGGTAACACCACCACGGCCACCCGCACCGTCAACGTGGTCGATACCACCATACCGGTGATC
>AASF01001486.1 GCA_000168735.1 Candidatus Endoriftia persephone str. Hot96_1+Hot96_2
TGATCAATGCCGCTAAACAGGCCTTTCTCGACAAAGGCCTGAGCCCCGATCACCTCTACTGACAACTCATTCGAGTACGGTGCCGACTCCGGCAAGTGAGCCATGCGAGCCGGGCTGCTTTGGACGTTCGGCCAGACAGCTAGGCTTCAGCCCTCCACCCCGATCAGGTGCGCTGACCCCATCACTGCCGGCTTCGCTAGGCGGCGGCAACGCCGCCGGTGCTGACGGCTGGCGGCTCTCGGTAGCGCAACGCAAACCCTCCCGGTAGCAGTCGAGCGCCGCCGCGGGCTCGTCCATCTGCTCCAGCAACGCCCCCAGTTCCCGGTAGGCATCAGCGTTTGGTTCAATCGCAATGCTCGCCTCGAAGTAGCTGCGCGCCTTACCCCAGAGTTTGTTCTGCAGGCAGAGCCGGGCCAGAATAAACAGCAGCAGCGGATCCTCCCGCCGATCGCGCAGCCAGCTCTCAGCGAGTTCCAGACGCTGCGCCGGATCCCCCCGTTCGATCGCGCCAAACAGCCGCAGCAGCGATTCGCTCCACTGACTGCGCAGGGCATCCGCCAGCAGCGACTCCACCAGCTCACCGCGCCCTTCCGCCAACATCAACCGGCTATAGGCACCGATCAGCTCGGCACGCCGGCGCAATGAAGCTGAGAGCTCGCCCCAAGCGTGGCGCAGCCCCTCCTCGCCGGACTTCTGCGCAACCCGCTGTAGCCGCTGCTCGACCAACCGCAGCTCGAGGGCATCGAGATCCCCTGCATCCGCCACCTTGCGCTTGCGCAGCTCCGGCAGCAGCGCCTCGAGCTGCTGCCACTCTTCCTGACTTTCATAGAGACGGCGCAACAGCCGCAACACATAGACATGCTTGGGTGCCAGACTGCGCAGATGGGTCAGGGTCGCCAGCGCCTGCTCATACTGCTGGTGCGCCAGCTGCAGCTCCGCCTGGGTCAGCCCCACCGCCACATCCGCCATCGGCATGCTCTGGTGGGCCTGCTGCAGGTAGTGATCGCGTCGCCCATCCTCACCCTGTAACTGTGCCGCCCGGGCCGCCGCCAGATAGTTGAGCAACGGCGTTTCGGATTGATGGGCATAACGCACCAACTGCTTCTCCGCCACCTTCCAGTGGCCTTCAGAAAGCTCCACCAGCCCCTGAGTCAGCGCCTTCTGCGCACGCCGATTGCGCCGCCGTCCGCGCCAGGCCGAGAGACCGCGCGGGATCGACCAAATTTTGGCCAGGCTGCGCAGCAACAGATAGAGAAGCAAGAACAGCAGCAGATTGGCCAGCGTGAAGAGCGCCAGACTTCCCTCCACGGGTCCATTCGCCGTAGACCGATCAGCACATAACCGTTGTCCTCCTTAACCCACAGGGTCAAGGATGATCGCGGACAGCGCGACGATAAAGGCAGTAAACAGATTTTTCACTTGGCCTCCTGCTGATCAAG
>AASF01001485.1 GCA_000168735.1 Candidatus Endoriftia persephone str. Hot96_1+Hot96_2
TGATCATTGACGATGATGCAGCAGTGCTGCGAAGCCTTCGAGCTGGCCCTGGCAAGAGACCGGCTATGAGGTTAGCAGCGCCGCTGGCGGCGCCGCAGGTATCGACCAGGTCAAACAGGCGGGTGCCTGACTTCATCTTTCTCGACCTGAAGATGCCCGGCATGGACGGTGTCGAGACCCTGCGCCGAATCCGCCAGGGCATGGCGCCAGATATCCCTATCTACATCGTCACCGCCTTCATGCCGGAATTTCTGCAGGAGCTCGCCGCCGCCGCCAAAGAGGGGCTGCAATTCGGGCTGGGGCAGAAGCCCCTCAGTGGAGAGCAGATCCGCCTGATCGTCCAGGGGTGTACTGGAACAGGCCCAGAGCTACTGAGCCGGAGCCCCCATGAGCACGCATTATCTGTTGAAACTCTATGTCGCCAATGGCGACCCGGTGGTCGAGAAACTCGCCAGGGCCTTAAGTCATGCACTGGAGAAGTCCGAACTGGTGCAGTTTGACCTGCAGGTGACTGACATCCTCAAAGACGTACAAAAGGCCGTTGCCGACGGAGTGTTCGCCACCCCTACGCTGATCAGAGAGCTGTCGGCTCCCACCCAACGCCTGATCGGTGATCTGAGTGATCCCCACCACATCCTTCTGCTGCTGGGGCTGATTCAACAGGATTCACCGGGCCACAACGATTAAGGGAGGCTGCGCTTGATGCGCCGCTTGAAGGCTTTGCGCTGCTCTGGTGACATCCGCTGCACACGCTCCTGCAACCGCTTCTTGCGCTCCGGGGGGAGCTTGTTCCAGCGTTCACGCAGCTTCTTGCGCTTTATCCGCTGGCAGCGCCTGGAACTGCCTGAAACTCTTCCGCAGGGCCTTCTTCTTCTCCGCAGGCAGTGCCCTGAAACGCTTGAGTTTCTGACGGATCTTTGTACGTTTTTCTGGGGAGAGATTTTGCCAACGCTTGAGACGTTTTTTGGCCCGCTTACGCTGTTCCGGTGTCATCTTCTGCCAGCGCTCAATGCCACGCAGCAGGTTTTCCCGACGCTTTTCTGGCAGAGCATCCCATTCGGACTGCAACGAGCCAAGCGCCTTTTGTTGCTCACCACTCAGCGCATCCCAACTCGGAGCCGCTGCCCAGCGGAGCGGCACCACAACTCAAACAGAACAGCAGTGACAGAATCGTGCGTCGATTAATCATGGTCGTCTCTCACTGATACCGGAGCCATCTCTTCAATCTCATCTTCGATCATGTTGCGCTCCTCATCGTCGTAGCTGCCGAGAAACTCCAGCAACTCTAGCGCCGGCATCTCCTCCGCTCTGAGCGGTGTGACGATCAGCCAGCACGCCAGCACACAGACAATTTCAAGCTGCCACTCAACCCGTGCCACGTTCACTCTCCAGCCAGAGATAGAATTCCAGCTCACTGGAGAGCTCCAAATCCTCACTGCTGAGCAACTCCAGGTCATCCAGCAGCAACCCCTCATCAACAGCCACCGGTGTACCAACCCAAAGGTAGAGCACCAGCAGCGTGACCGAGGCGGTGGCCATGACTCCACCCAGCAGCGGGCTCTGCCACCAGACACGGGGTTGCGGCAGTGTCTCCAGGGCTGTGTGACGCATCTGCCGCAAACGCTCACGGGTGTCGCTGTCGAGCTGCTCCACGCCTTCATCAAGACGACGCTGCAATAACTGAATCAGCGCTTGTTCATCACTCTGTTTGTTCATCGATACACCTCCAGGCGCCCCCGCAAGGCCGCCAGCGCACGCGAATAGTGAGTCTTAACACTGCCCGCGGAACAGCCCATGGCATCGGCCGTGGCGGCAGTATCTAGCCCCTCCCAGGCGCGTAGCATAAACGCCTGTTGCTGGCGCAACGGCAGTCGTCTGAGCGCCAGCTCCAGGGTCTCGGCCAGCGCCTCCCGCTGCAACCCCC
>AASF01001484.1 GCA_000168735.1 Candidatus Endoriftia persephone str. Hot96_1+Hot96_2
CCTTGATCAGTTGAATGCCGATATCGAGCACCTCGGGCGGGCTTGGCAGAACCGGCCGGGTGGTAAGTATGGCGGCCCGGCGCAAAGGCGAATGAAGTGCCGGCCCTGATCGAGGCGAGGGAGCGTGTGATTCATCAGCGAATGGATAAACAGAACCTGGTTGAGTTACTCGAATCGAATATCGAGGAGTTCGAGATGCTGCTTCGGAGTGCCCGCCCGGGCTGTTCTTGTTTCACATCGTTTAGGGGCGTCTGGGCGGGGTGTTTAGGAAACTGCCCCAGATAGTCGAGCCGCCACCAGTTGCCGCTCTCCCGCCGCTCCTGACTACTGGTGAAGCGGTACCGATAGACCAATACTCGCAAATAGCGCGGAGGCCTATCGGAAAAGGGATTATGCGCCAGCAACCCAGTCACTTCCGGTGTGTTCTTCCCCAGCCGCAACATCAGCCTGTCAAACCAATAGAGCATCTCCGGTTGCCTGGGTCGGTACAAAACCAGACCATCCAGTCGAGCCGTGGCTGATGTGGAATGATGAAGGCCGGCTGCCGATCGAGAGTGCCCCGGCTTGTAGCGAAAGCGATAGGCGTGCCACTCGATTCCATCCTGACTCCCCTTCGATCCGCAGTTCATGGGCGTTCCCGCTGCATGGTTGGAAAGACGTGGTAGACGTTGCCCAGGCCAAATTGATGGCCGGTAAACGCGATGCTGGCGAGTGGTTCCGGCAGACTCCGGCCTGAGATCATCTGGTATCCGAGACTTAGGCTGACCAGTAGGATGAAGCCGGCGGTCAGACCGCTTATCACTGGCGCGAAGCGACTGTGACCTGAATGCTGAGGCAGAGGGGGTGAAGCCTTGTGCCACTTCGCCGGTAACAGGTGCCGGACAAAACGGTCGTTGAGCAGGAACAGGCAGAGCAGGATCGTCAGCAGGTTGATGAAATTATGGTTGCTGGTGGCGATGATGCCGATCTGCACCAGGGTGGTAGACAGCGCGGCAAAGATGCGAAAAGGTCGTGGCAGGAAGATGAAGAACGGCAGCAACAGCTCCGAGAAGAGCACCAGCGCAGTGGCCGCCATCAGCAACCCCTCCGGCAGCTGGTGGGCGTACCAGGCACCGATATGGGGAAGCGGCTGGGTCTCGAAATAGTATTCCAGGGTGGTCAGGCTGCCCCAGCTGGGATCGCCGCTGAGGATTTTGGAGAGGCCGGATAGTAGGCGCAGGCGGAACAGCAGCCCGTGGAACAGAAAGATTATCAGCCGGGTTGGCCGATCGACCAGGAAGATCGACAGGAAGCCCGCCTCCAGCAGTAAATAGTCCCACTGGAAGTTGAGGAAAAATAAGGC
>AASF01001483.1 GCA_000168735.1 Candidatus Endoriftia persephone str. Hot96_1+Hot96_2
CCCTTGATCAGTGCCGCTTACGCGATCCGCACTATCGGCCGGCTCTTCACCGGACCCAGCCACAGCCAGATGCAAGAGATCGAGGACCTGCGTCCCACTGAGCTGGCCGCAGCCAGTATGTTGAGTCTGGGCATCCTACTACTAGGCATCTTTCCCGGCGCCGGCGCTGCAGCTGGTCTCCGCCTCAGTTGAACAGCTGAGCGGGCTGTTCGCCGGCCACTTTTAAACGAGGAGAGTGAGCTTGTCTGTTGCCAGTCACGATCAGGAGCCAGGCGATATCCGCGACCGCTTACAGCACGCCATCGAACACTTCGAGCATCTGCTGCCTGGCCAGGCGCCGATGCAAGGACTTCGTCCACCACAACACCCTACACGGCTTCCAGCACCTTCACTTTACCGAGGCACTGGCCGAGGCGGAACGCCTCACCGGCGCCCGCGGCTATCTGCCGGAGAAGCAGTTTCGCGAGTTTTACCGTGCAGGTCGCATCAACCGCGACGACCTCGAGGCAACCCTCGACGAGACCCCGGATCTCGCTGCCAACGCGCCACTGTTGCAGAATCAGCCCCCCCCCCTCAACCAGCGCGATCTAATCATCGCCGCACTACTGCATCCGCTGAAGCCGGTGACCGCCTGCCAGCTCAACTGGCAGCTCGAGGAGCTGGATGCACTCCACCGATTCCAGCCCGATGTGGAACCGGCCAGCCGTGAACGACTACTCAGCGCCGCCAATCAGCAGGACGAGGGGACCGCGATCAGTGACCTCTGGTCAGCCTGCCTGGAGGTGTTGGGACTACAGCACTTCATCATGCACCCGGAGGAGCTGGTCGATCTCTCCCCGGAACAGGCGGAGCAGATGCTCAGCGGGCTGAACCAGAGCAGCGAAGGCTATGGCGACCTGCACATGCTAGTGCGCAAAGAGGTGGCCAAGGAGCTGGAAACACTGCTCGCCCAGGTCGGTCCTGAGATCACCCTGCGCGGCCTACTACTCAAGCTCACCGGTCAAGATCTGCTGGAACAAATCCGGCCGATGTTGATCCGTTTCATCGCCAGGCTTCCTCGATCAGGGACTGGCAGCCTGGCCGATTCCCAATCGCGAGCAGGGCTTCTACGCTACCTGGCGCACCAGCGTGGCAGTCTCACTGACCGGCTTCCTAGCCGATCTGATCGAGTGGCAAGATGAGATCGCACTGCTCGATGACGATCCTCTGGAGGTAGTCATCGCCGAGCTACGTCATATAGGCGTACCTGAGGCACACTGGGAGAGCTACCTGGAACGACTCGCCCGTGGAACTGCCGGGCTGGTCTGGCATGTTCTTCTGGCGCCACAACCACCCCGGTTACCAGGGCAGCGCCGAGATACCGGTAGCAATGCTCGACTACCTGGCGGTGCGCCTGGTGCTGGAGCGGCTGTTCGCGCAGAAGCTCTGCAACCAGCAGTGGCAGATCGCCCCCAACCTCGATCTGCTGCGCTGGTACTTCCGCCGCCGTCGCTCCGAGTTCATGGTGCGCTACACCCTCTACAATCGCCGCCTGCCGGAGTACCTCACCAACCGTGCGCAGCAGTTGGTGAGCCGCATCCCGATTGCCAGTGAAGAGCGCCCCATGTGGCGGCAACTGGCCGACATGATCTGGACTTGGCGGCAGAGCCCCACCGCCGACCAGCCGGAGGGCTATTCCGTCTACCGCAGTGCCTGGCCCCTGTTCCGCCTCTGCCAGCACCTCGGCATCTGCGCTGACGAACTGCGTAGCATCGAGTGCGAACCGCTTGCATCGATCTTCGACACCCTGGCCCAGCTCACCCCGCATAAACGCGGCTACATCTGGCTGCAGGCCTACGAACGCCACTACCGCGAACAGATCTTCAACGCTATCGTCAATAATGAGGGACGCGGTCGCTGGAAGACGCGTGAGAACCGCCCGGCAGCACAGATCGTCTGGTGCATGGACGATCGCGAAGAGGGCATTCGCCGCCATCTCGAAGCGATCAATCCGCAGATCGAGACCCTAGGCGCAGCCGCCCACTACAACGTGCCACACAATTGGCGCGGNCTCGACGACAGCGAGATCAGCAGTCTCTGTCCGGTGGTGATGGTGCCACTCATGAGATCC
>AASF01001482.1 GCA_000168735.1 Candidatus Endoriftia persephone str. Hot96_1+Hot96_2
CACGCCTGACCCCGATTTCAACGGCCAGGATTCGTTCACCTTCAAGGTCAACGATGGCAGTGACGAGTCCACCGAGGCCAGGGTGAGCATCACGATCGAACCGGTCCAGGATGCGCCAGTTCGCAGACGCTCAGGCAGTCACCACGGCGGAAGATAGCGCCGTTGCGATCACCCTCAGCGGGCAGCGACGCCGATAACGATCCGATCAGCTACACCGTTATCGGACAGCCCATCCCACGGCGCCTTGAGTGGCACCGCGCCCAACCTGACCTACACGCCTGATCTGAATTTCAACGGTCAGGATTCGTTCACCTTCAAGGTCAACGATGGCAGCGCCGATTCCACCGAGGCCAGGGTGAGCATCACGGTCGAACCGGTCCAGGATGCGCCAGTCGCAAACGCTCAGGCGGTCACCACGGCGGAAGATAGCGCCGTTGCGATCACCCTCAGCGGCAGCGACGCCGATAACGATCCGATCAGCTACACGCTGCTCAGCACCCCATCCCACGGCACCTTGATCGGCACTGCACCCAACCTGACCTACACGCCTGATCTGAATTTCAACGGTCAGGATTCGTTCACCTTCAAGGTCAACGATGGCAATGACGATTCGGTTGCGGCCACCGTCAGCATTAGCATCACCGCTAGCGCCGACGTTCCCGTCGCCGACGTACAGTCGGTCTCCACTGATGAAGACACCGCTGTCAATATTATTCTGAGTGGCAGCGACGTCGACGGCGATAGCCTGACCTTTGTGGTCATCGCCGAGCCCGCTAACGGAACGCTGTCAGGCACCGCACCCAACCTGACCTACACGCCTCATCCCGATTTCAACGGCACAGATGCCTTTACCTTCAAGGTCAACGACGGCGGCGCCGATTCCGATGCCGCTACGGTTCGCCATTACCATCAACGCAATCAGTGACACACCCACCATCAGCGCCCCATAAAAGGTGCTGATCACAACCGATGAAGACAGCGCGACCGGGTGCCATTGCCTTCGTGATCAATGACGCTGAAACAACGCCAGGCAACCTGGTGGTCACCGCGTCATCCAGCAACCAGACTCTGCTGCCTGACGCAAACATCACCCTCGGTGGCAGTGGCGCAGATCGTTCGGTGAGCATCACGCCCGCCGCCCAGCAATCCGGATCGGCGGTGGTCACAGTAACGGTTGCCGACAGCGATGGTGAAAGCGTCAGTGAAAGCTTCAACCTGGACGGTCAATACGATTAATGACGATCCCACCATCTCAGCGATCGCGGAGCTCTCCATGGATGAGGATCAGGCCCCCATCTCTATTGCCATTTACCATTGGTGATGTCGAAACGGCAACGGCTGATCTGTACGTAACCGACGGCATCCAGCAATCCGCAGCTGTTTCCTGCTGCAAACCTCCAGCTTTCCGGCAGCGGAGCCAGCAGAAAAATCACGCTGACCCCCGCCGCCAACGCATCCGGAGCCGCGCGCCGTAACGATCGCGGTTACCGATGGAGATAATGTGCCGGACAATCGAGAGTTTTAACGTCAATATTGCGCCAAATCAAATGACGCCCCCGTTGCCAACGGACAAATCGTTGAGCGCCCTAGCAGGACACTCCGCTAGGGATCACCCTGACTGGCTCCGACCTGGACAGTGATGCACTCACCTACCTGATTGTCACGCAACCCGCCCATGGCCAACTGAACGGTACGCCGCCCAGCCTAACTTATACCCCAGCGACCGATTTCCACGGCGTGGATTCATTTACCTTCAAGGCCAGTGATGGCCGTGCCGATTCCGCTACGGTCAGCATCAACATCACCATTGTCGAGCACAATGACGCGCCGGTCGCAACTGGCCAGACCATCACCGTTGACGAGGATAGCCCAGTTGCAATAGAGCTGGAGGGTACCGACGCGGAAGGTAACGCGCTCACCTTCACCCTGCTCAGCACTCCGCAACAGGGCACACTCACCGGCGAGGCCCCTTCACTAAGCTACACACCCCGCGCC
>AASF01001481.1 GCA_000168735.1 Candidatus Endoriftia persephone str. Hot96_1+Hot96_2
CCCTTGATCCGGCGCCTTTGCCGCAGACATCAAGGCAGCTGACGAGGGGGCGCAAGGTGACCCTCATCGAAGGGACGTAACAATAATTGGCTGGCACCTGCGTCAACCATGGGCTGCAGTGCCCTCAAAGATCATGATTCGTGCCGCCCAGACTGCGCAGATAGCAGGCCAGAAATCCATTCGATGGCCTGCAGAGCCCACACCCCAATCATCGATAGAAAACGAGGGGGTTAGCCAGCAGCAGACGCGGGTCGCTGAGTTGCGCCAGGCCAAGTATGAAAGCATCCTGCAGGGCCATCCGGATATCCAGCTCATCCATGGCTGGGCACGGTTTCAGGACTCCCATACCCTGGCCATCACACAAGCCAACGCTAGAGAACTGACACTCAAGGGCAGATCGCATCCTGATCGCCAGCGGCGCCCACGCCGCGATTCCCGCCATACCCGGCCTCGAGGAAACCCCCTACTGGACCTCCACCGAGGCACTGGTCGCAGAGACGTTACCCGACCATCTGCTTGTCCTAGGCGGCTCGGTGGTCGCCCTGGAGCTGGCCCAGGCCCTTCCGGCGTCTTGGCAGCCGGGTCACCCTGATGGCCCGCAGCACCCTGTTATCGAAGGAGGATGCCGATTTCGACGCGGGCATCGGCAAGGTCTTTGAAGCAGAGGGTATCCGGATACTACGTCACACCGTCCCCGACCGGGTCGATCACGACGGG
>AASF01001480.1 GCA_000168735.1 Candidatus Endoriftia persephone str. Hot96_1+Hot96_2
CCCTTGATCCGGTCAGCAGCATCACCAGCCGATCCAGGCCAAACGCCAGGCCACCGTGGGGCGGACAGCCATATTTCAGCGCGGTCAGCAGGAAGCCGAATTTCTCTATCTGCCTCTTCATCGCTGATCTCCAACAACTTGAACATTTTCTGCTGTACCTCCTGCAGATGGATACGGATAGAGCCGCCACCCAGCTCCACGCCGTTCAGCACCATGTCGTAGGCGCGGGATTTGCAACCACCTGGATCGCTCTCCAGCAGCTCCAGCTGGTCGAGCTTGGGGGAGGTGAAGGGGTGGTGTAGCGGGGTCCAGCGATCATGGTTGTCGTCCCACTCGAACATCGGGAACTCGACCACCCAGAGCGGCCGCCAGCCCTCCTCCATCAGGCCCAGATCCTCAACCGACCTTGACTCGCAGTGGCCCCGAGGGCCTCGTATAACCACGCTCGTCTTGTCGGCACCAAAGAAGATCAGGTCGCCATCCTGGGCACCGGTTGCGCTTGATGATGCCCTCCACCGCGGCATCGGTGAAGGAACTTAAGGATCGGCGATTGCAACCCATCTCGGCCTTTGGGCGCCTCGTTCACCTTGATGTAGGCCAGACCCCTGGCGCCATAGATGCCTACAAACTTGGTGTATGCGTCGATCTCCTTGCGGCTGAGCTTGCAGCCACCGGGCACGTGCAGCGCAGCAACCCGGCCGTGGGGATCTTTGGCCGGAGCGGAGAAGACCGTGAACTCCACATCCTGCATCAGATCGCGCAGGTCGATCAACTCCAGCGGGCACTCGCAGGTCGGGGCGATCAGAACCATAGCGCTCCATCGCCTCATCGTAGGTCATGCGCGGGAAGGGATTAGGCAGATCGGTGCCAAGGACCTCCTTAAACAGCTGACGAATCATCTCCTCGTTGAGATCCATAATCTGATCTTCGCTGAGGAAGGAGGTCTCGATATCGAGCTGGGTGAACTCAGGCTGACGATCGGCCCGCAGATCCTCATCACGGAAGCAGCGCACCACCTGTATAATAACGATCCATGCCCGACATCATCAGCAGCTGCTTGAAGAGCTGCGGCGACTGCGGCAATGCAAAGAACTGCCCAGGATGGGTACGGCTCGGCACCAGATAGTCGCGGGCACCCTCAGGGGTCGCCTTGGTCAGCATTGGGGTCTCGATGTCGAGAAAAGCCCGGTCATCGAGAAAGCGACGCAGTGAGCGGGTGACCTGGGCGCGAATGCGAATCTTCTCCAGCATCTCAGGGCGACGCAGGTCCACATAACGGTAGCGCAGGCGCACCTCTTCGGAAGTGTTTTCGTGCTCATCAAGCTGGAACGGTGGGGTCTCAGCGCGATTCAGCACCTCCAGTTCAAGACCGAGGATTTCAATCTCGCCGGTAGGCAGATCGGGATTGACGGTGCCCTCCGGGCGCGGGCGCACGCGGCCCTTCACCCGCAACACAAACTCGTTGCGCACATGCTCGGCAATAGAAAAGATCTCCGAGCGGTCGGGATCATAGACTACCTGCACCAACCCCTCCCGGTCGCGCAGGTCGATGAAGATCACTCCACCATGGTCGCGGCGACGATGAACCCAACCGCAAATTTCTACTTCCTGATCGATATGCGAGCTGCTGAGCTCGCCGCAATAGTGGCTGCGCATGAAATGCCTTCCTGAAATCAAAGACTTGATCCGGGAATAGTGCCCGGTAAAAAGCGGGGATGTTACGGCTTGGCCTCGGC
>AASF01001479.1 GCA_000168735.1 Candidatus Endoriftia persephone str. Hot96_1+Hot96_2
CGATGGCGTCGCCGAAGCCATAGGCGTAGACCCCCTTGGTGAGGGTTGGGCAGGAGGTGGGCTCTACCGCCACCAGCTGCACCGCCTTGCCGGCGGCCTTGTCGGCGAAGAAGGGGAAGGCGATGCCGCCGAAGTTGGAGCCACCGCCGCAGGGGGCGAAGATCATATCCGGGTAGTCGCCGACCAGCTCCAGCTGCTTTTTCGCTTCCTCACCGATGATGGTCTGGTGCAGCAGCACATGATTGAGCACCGAGCCGAGGGCGTAGTTGGTGTCATCACGGCCGGCGGCCAGCTCCACCGCTTCGGAGATGGCGATGCCCAGGGAGCCGTCGGAGTCGGGGTGGGCGGTGAGGATCTGCCGGCCGGCGTTGGTGCGGTCGGTGGGGCTGGCGAAGACTTTGGCGCCCCAGGTCTGCATCATCGAGCGGCGATAGGGTTTCTGGCCATAGCTCACCTTCACCATGTAAACCTCCACCTCGAGATCGAACAGCTGCCCCGCCAGCGCCAGCGAGCAGCCCCACTGGCCGGCGCCGGTCTCGGTAGTGAGGCGTTTGATGCCCTCCATCTTGTTATAGTAGGCCTGGGCGACGGCGGTGTTGGGTTTGTGCGAGCCGGCCGGGCTCACCGCCTCGTTTTTGAAGTAGATCTTTGCCCGGGGTGCCGAGCGCCTGCTCAAGTCTGTTTAGCGCGATAGAGCGCCGAGGGGCGCCATAGCCTGAGCGCCTCGCGCACCTCCTCGGGGATCGGGATCCAGCGCTCGGCGCTCATCTCCTGTTCGATGATCGCGTTGGGAAAGATCGCGGCCAGTGCGTCGGGTCCCACCGGCTGGCCGTCAGGCCCGAGTGGCGGCGTCGGTGGATTAGGCATGTCTGCCACCACGTTGTACCAATGGGTTGGCATCTCGGCACTCTTTCAGCAGGATCATGGTCTTCATTTTTTTGGCTTCACTGATTGCGTCAGTGGATGGGGTAGAAGAGTGTTCTTTTGCGGTATCTCTGTGTACCCTCCCCACGGCATAATCACACATCGACCCCATTCGTCCAACAGGAAATCGAGCAACAGATGGCATTGATCAATCTACGCGGCATACAGGTGAGTTTCGGCGGCCCGCCGCTGCTCGACGGCATCGACCTGAGCATCGACAAGGGCGAGCGCATCTGTCTGCTCGGGCGCAACGGTGCCGGCAAGTCGACCCTGATGAAGCTAATCCTCGGTGAGCTGCAGGCGGACGACGGTGAGCGGGTGGTTAATGCCGGGGTGCGCATCGCACGGCTGATCCAGGAGGTACCCGCGGGCACTCAGGGCAGTGTGTTCGAGGTGGTGGCCGATGGCGCCGGTGATCTGGCCGGGACACTCAAACGCTACCACCAGCTCAGCCATCAGCTCGCCGAGAGCGCTGACGAATCGCTGCTGGAGCGGGCTCGCCCAGAGTCCATGCACGAAAGCTGCGAGCGCTGGCGGCATGCGCTGCGCAGCTGGACGCACGCGTGTCGCAGACGGTGATCTCGCGCCTTCTCGCTGGACCCGGATGTCGAGTTCACGGCGCTCTCCGGTGGCCTCAAGCGGCGCGTGCTGCTGGCCCAGGCACTGGTCAACGAGCCCGATCTGCTGCTGCTCGACGAGCCCACCAACCACCTCGATATCGAATCGATCGCCTGGCTGGAGGAGTTCCTGCTCGGCTACCGTGGCGCGCTGCTCTTCATCACCCATGACCGTGCCTTCCTGCGCCATCTGGCGAACCGCATCCTGGAACTTGACCGGGGACTGCTCGGGGACTGGCCCGGCGACTACGACAACTTCCTGCGCC
>AASF01001478.1 GCA_000168735.1 Candidatus Endoriftia persephone str. Hot96_1+Hot96_2
CTCGTGGCGGATCTGTTGCAGCATCGAGGCACCGCTACGGCTGATGCGCTGATCGATCACCACGAAGGCGTGCTGACGTTGCTTAACCAACTCGCCCAACAGACGTTGTGTGGCCTCCAGGTCGGGATCGCTGTGGGTCTCGAAGCCGATCAGCCGAAAGCCGTCGCAGAGTGCGGCCTCTCCCATAAAGATCAGGCGGGTGGTGTGGAATGTCTGTTCGGCCATCAGATCTTGTCCAACAGCAGGATACTCATCACCAGGCCGTAGATGGCGATGCCCTCGGCCAGGCCGAGATAGACCAGGGTGCGGCCGAAGATCTCCGGCTTCTCCGCCAGCACTGCCAGTGAGGCGGCGCCGATGGGCCCCACGGCGATGCCGGCGGCGATGGTGCTGAGCGCGGTGGGGATACCGATGCCGATGATCGCCAGGCCCATGCCGATAGAGATCTCGCCGCCGCTCTCCGCGACTGCCGGGGCCGCCATCACCTCCTGCGCGCCGATGAAAATGAGCGCCGCCTGCGCCCACCACAAACAGCAGCAGGTTGCCGACGATGGTTGGCTTGAACCAGCGTTGCCCGGTCCGGGCTGGCCGCATCTCCATCAGGATGCCGGCGACGATGAGGCCAACGATCCCTAGGGTCATCACTCCGATCAGCAGGTACATATGCAGGCTCCTCTCTACTATCTGATGGCAGAAAAATTATGAATTTTGAATTGAATGATTGCGCTGCGAGCACCGAAATCTACTATTCAAAATTCAAAGCGTAAGCGGCTTAAATGTCCTCCCGTCCCCCACGAAAAAGCGTGAAAAACCCTCGTAGTATTCGAGTCTCAAAACCTGGATGGTGACGATCGCCCCCTCCAGGATCAGGATGAACAGGTTGCCGAGAACCACCGTCAGCCAGTGGCCAGCACCGTTGCTCATCCCCGCCAGGGTAAACACCGCCAGTGCCAGCGCCACATGGTTGAGGCTGAAGGCGGCGACCCGCAGGAATGAGAGGGTGTTCGACAGATAGCCGGTGACTGCCTCGAAGGTCTCGATGGCGGCCACCAGAATGCGTTCGCCTACCGGTGCCTGACTCTCGATCAGCTGGTAGCCAAACAGGCTGAACAGCGAGGCGATGGCGAGGATCGACCAAGCGGTGCTGACGCTGCCATCCTGATAGTAACGGTAGCTGAGACCGATCAGGCTGATGTAGAGCAGCAGACTGGTGAGACCGTTTGTGCCGAACAGGGCGCCGTTGCGGTCGTTCAGCTTCAAGCGATTGGTGATGTTGATCAGGTTCATGACCAGCAGAAAACCGATGCCCCAGCGCGAGCGCCACCGAGAGCATGTAGAGTGGATCGCTGAGCGGTGCGATCCAGATGGCGTGCAGGATATGTTCGTAGCCGAACAGGCTGCCGTAGAGAAAGCCGAACAGGATCGAGGAGAGCCCGGCGATGACGACGAAGGGGGTGAACTCACCGAGCCTGCGGTGCGCCAGCAGTGCGGCGGCGATGAATACTGCGCCGTGGCCCACATCGCCAAACATCATGCCGAACATCAGCATGAAGCTGATGCTGAACAGCCCGGTGGGATTGACCTCGCCATAGCGGGGGGTGCCGGTACTGGCGTACCAGCAGGGCGAACGGCCGCAGCAGGCGGTTTTGCACCATCAAGGTTGGCACATGGGCCTGCTCCTGTGGCAGTGGGTCGCGTGCTTCGATGATGAACGGGTTTGTAAGGTGTTTCTCCAGCAGGGCCTGTAGCTCTTCAAGTTGGTGATTCGGCACCCAGCCCTGGCATCAGTGACAGTGCTGCCGCGGCGTGTGGGCGGCAGCGCCGAGCTGCCACATAGGGGGCGGCCAGCCGCAGGGTGTGGGCAGCCTGCTGAAGGCGCTGATGACATTCTGCCTGCAGGTTCTGGCAGCGCTGTTCGAGCTGCTGTGACTCGGTGGCGAGCTGCTCACGACGCCGCTGCAGGTCTGCCTGTACCTGTTCCGGTTCAGAGTGGAACTCGGGGGGCAGATCGAGTGGCTGAAAGCCGGCGGTATCGAGTAGCGGCTTGAGCTGTGAGGTCTGGTTGGTGTCGAGGCCGATCACCACCACGCTGGCAGTGCTCTGGCTATGGCTAAAACGGTAGAGCAGATAGCCGGCCAGGCTCACCGCGTCCTCTAGCTGGTTCAGGTTGTCGATTGGCACTCGGCCGATCTGGATGTCGAGAAAGCGCTCGCGCTGCTGCAGCAGGCCGAGGTCGATCTGTAGATCGTGGAAGTCTGCCAGGGTCTCTTTCAGCTGATCGATCTTCTGCAGCGCCTCACGCAGGCGGTGTCGTTCCTCTTCGATGGCTGAGCAGTGCTGCCAGGTCTCCCCCAGCCAGTCGTTGCTCTCAGAGAGCATCGACTGGTCGACAAAGAAGCTGTGTGAATCGACTGTGACAGGCTCCACCGGCAGTTGCTGGCTGATCTTGTCGAGGCGGCTGCGGGCGCGTCGATAGAGCTGACGGTAGCTTTCGCCAGGGATC
>AASF01001477.1 GCA_000168735.1 Candidatus Endoriftia persephone str. Hot96_1+Hot96_2
GATCAACATTGACCTTGTAGACATTTTCGATGGGAAACGGAAGATGCCAGTGAGGGCCTGGCTGGGTGGTATCAGCATAGGCGCCGAAGCGCAACACCACGCCGCGCTCAGCTGGCTCGATAATGTAGATGCCGGAACCGATCCAGACCAACAGGGCAACCAGCGCGATCAGCCCGACGCCGACAGCACCAGGCCCACCGCTGGCACCGCCGCCAGCGCGGTCGGAACCTGAGGATTTACCGCCCCCAAAGATTCCGCCAAACTTCGCCTGCAGCTTCTTCACTACCTCGTCCAGGTCGGGGGGACCCTGGTCACCAGCCGCCTTTGCCACCCGCAGGGGTCTTGATTACCGCCACCCGGTTCATTCCAGGCCATCTATCACTCCCAACACGCTGAAATCCGGGCGCAACCCAGAATTGTTTGTATCAAAACTCGCACGCCATCCGCCACGATTCCGGATGATCAGCCAGAGCCTGACCTCATACTGGAGAGCCAAAGGCCTCACGCCACCGGCTCTCCGCCTGTAAATAATAAGGACTGGCATTCTAACAGCCCCTTAGATGGAGGGGAACGGAATATCTTCAGCCTATCAGGCGCCCCTTTAGTTCAGGCACCTCTTTTAGCAGCCGTTCAGACTCAAGCTCCGCCATGTCGACCTGCATCTCCCAGCCACCATCATCGCAGCCAGTGTCGGCCAGCACGTCACTACGATTGTAGAGCAGTGAACGCAGTCTCCCATCTCCGGCCTGCAGGCGCACCCCTTTTTGCACATGGTTTCTACGAAAAAATGCAGTCAGTGCGCTGCCGCACGCAATCCGATCCCCTCACCGCTCCTTGCCCGAGAGCCAGACACGGCGAATCCGTCCATTCTCATCACGTTCGAGCCGCGACGCGGCCCCTTCCTGCAGTTCGATCTTGTTGTAGATCTCGATCTGATCGATCTCATGGGCACCGATCTGTTGCAACACATCGTTCACTTCAGCGATGCAGTGTTCGCGCTGATGACTGGCGACATCGATCACGTGCAGCAGCAGGGAGGCCTCTGTGGTCTCCTGCAGAGTCGACTTAAAGGCTGCCACCAGATCGTGGGGGAGTTTGCT
>AASF01001476.1 GCA_000168735.1 Candidatus Endoriftia persephone str. Hot96_1+Hot96_2
ATCAGCAAGAACATCTACGACTACTACGATGCGCGTCCTCTTGGTAAGAGGTTGCTAGCATACGCAGTGCCTAACCTCATCAATGTGACATGGAACCCAAATATCGGTGACGGGAGCGGGTTCAGGCTTGTGGTCTTTGATGTATAAGCGGGAGGAATAGGACTCTTCTAATTCTTAATGGGTAGGCGTCGATGCATTGTGGGTAGTGGTCCGCAGATGAGGCTGTCGTTTTGCTGACGAGGCTCGATTTACAAAGGTCGTTTTGTCTTGCCCAACAGACGCTCCCCTTCAGCTGACACTGCCTCCAACTTTACCTCGATGATGCGATTCTGCAGCGCCGCATCGGCCGGGGCCTCGATCTCCACCCGTAGGTAGTTGGGGGTATAGCCGAACCAGCCGCGGCTGCCATCCCCCTCCACCAACAGCGGCACCTGCTTGCCCAAGCTGCCGTTCCAGCATCTCGCGCTTCATCTGTTCGCCCAGTTGGTGCAGTTGCTCGCTGCGCTGGCGTTTGATCTCCCGCGGCACCGGATTGGGCAGCCCCGCCGCCTTGGTGCCGCTGCGTGGGGAGTAGGCGAAGATGTGCAGATGGCCGAACCCCATCTGCTCGACGAAGCTGAGGCTCTGCTGCCAATCCGCCTCTGTTTCACCGGGGAAGCCGACGATGATGTCGCTGGTGATGTTGAGATCGGGCACCTGCTGGCGTCCCTCCTCAACAAGCCGGCGGAACTCGTCGCTCTTGCAGCGGCGCGCCATGCGTCGCAATACAGAGTCGCTGCCGCCTCTGCAGCGGCAGGTGCAGGTGGGGCATGAAACGGGGGTTGTCGAAGCGCGACCAGAAGTTGTCGGGCAGATCCCAGGGCTCCAGAGAGCCAACCCGCAGCCGCGGGATCTCACTATCCGCTAGCACCCGGTCGATCAGCTGCCCCAGGTCGGAGTCGATGTCGCTGCCGTAGCCGCCCAAGTGGACGCCGGTCAGCACCACCTCCTGGATCCCCTCGCTGTGCAGCCGGTTGATCTCGGCGATCACCTCTTCGTCGGCGGGGCGGGAGCGCTCCTCGCCGCGGGCCAGGGTGACGATGCAGAAGGTGCAGCGGTAGCGGCAGCCGTCCTGCACCTTGATGAAGGCACGCTGACGACCGCGTGCGAGTAGCCCGCCGGACTCTTCCTCGGTGACGCTCTGCGGCATGATGTTGAGATCCAGCTCGCGTTGCACGATCTGCACCAGCTGCTCCTTGTCCTGGTTCGGCACCACCAGATCGACCCCGTCGGCACTGGCACTGGCGGTGGGATCGAGGGAGGCGTAGCAGCCGGTCACCACCAGCCGCGCCTGCGGGATTCTGCCGGTGCGCACGCCCCAGCAGTTTGCGTGACTTGCGCACCGCCTCTTCGGTCACCGCGCAGGTGTTGACCACCAGCAGGTCGGCCTGCTCTGGATC
>AASF01001475.1 GCA_000168735.1 Candidatus Endoriftia persephone str. Hot96_1+Hot96_2
AGGGCGTCGTTAGATATCGAGCAGTTGGAAGACCCGCGCAAGGTAGGGAACCTCCTCTCCCCGCAGACCATCTGGATAGCCGCTCCCATCCCAATGTTCATGATGGTGTCGGATCAGCGGAACCAATGGCTCCAGCGCCTTGATACCGCTGCAGAGTCTGGCCCCTACCACCGGGTGCAGACGCATCACTCGCTCTTCCTGGGCATTGAGCTGTTCCTGCTTGAGCAGAATATGATCCGGGATCGCCAGCTTGCCGATATCGTGCAGGGTGCCCAGGTGCTCCAGCAACTCGATGGAGCGGTCATCGAGCCCAAGATATCGGCCAAACAGGGCCCCATTGTGGGCCAACCGAACACAGTGGCGGCCGGTGTGCCAGTCTCGCGCTTCCACCATGCGGGCGACCACAAAGTAGATCGACTCCACATGCTCCAACTGGTCGAGCAGACGCTTGTGGCTAGCCGCCGCCTCCACCCGGGCAATCAATTCAGTGGGGGTATAGGGTTTGCGGATGAAATCAGTGGCGCCGATGTTGAGGCTGCGAGCCAGCTCATCGCTGCTGCCCATGCCGGTCACCATGATCACCGGTAGCAGCCGGTCGTCCATCTCCTCGCGGATCCGGCGGCAGACCTCGTTGCGCCGGTCATGCCCGGCATGCGTTGTATCCAGCAGGACCACATCGAAAGGGTGCTCTCTGATCGCCTTCAGGGGCGGAGCGGCCATCGGTTGCCTCCCGCACCTCAAAATCGGGCGAGGAGAGGATCTCCCGCTGTAGGAACCGCTGCCCCGACTCATCATCGACCAGTAGCACCCGGTAGGGATTGGACTCGCTGAGCTGTCTGGGCTGGCTGAGTCATCGTTTCAATCCTTTTATCAGCGGCGGCATGACCCCTGGATCTTCACCTCCGGCCCGGCAGCACCCTTCCCATCCAGACCCAACAGTGCAAAAAGCCTGTCGCGATCGAATGGCTTGGCCAGACAGACCTCGGCGCCAGCCTTGCAGAATGCGCGCCTCATTTCTCTGGGGTATGGAAGCCCGTCATGGCAATGATCCGAACGGCACGGGTGACGGGATCGCTTCGAAGCTGCCCGGCACACCGTGAACCCATCGAGCCCCGGAATCATCAGGTCGAGGAGGATCACATCAGGGATTGAAAGAGCGCAACCTTCATGCCGGCTTCGAAAACCGTCGTGGGCGCTCTCGACCACCTCCAACCCGGAACGATCCACCAGCAGCTCGGTCAGGTAACGCACCAGTTGCCGATCGTCATCGACAATCAGCAGCCGCAGACCCCCTCCCGGNCGGGTATGGAGACGAATGCCTCGCTCGTGAGCGAAGCGCTC
>AASF01001474.1 GCA_000168735.1 Candidatus Endoriftia persephone str. Hot96_1+Hot96_2
TCCTTAGCTTGATGAGGCCGTATGGAATAATTCGCAGATATATGTCAATACATTCGCTGATAGAGGGCTAGGTGGCGCACAAAGAAGTACCAGGAATGAAGGATGCATTTATAAACAATATAAACGCCACCTATCACAAGAAAAAACCTATCGCATTTAAGTTATTCGCGAGGCAGAGCTTAGAGTCAATCCCTTGGGTCCGACCCTCAGTAAACGATCCATGCCAGCAAAAGCTCTTGTCTGGGCAAATTTATTCTACGGAAAGAAAAACAGAAATATAGTGAAGTTTCGTCCAATGTCTTCTAATGAAATTCCACCGCAACACCGAGACTGGTTTGATAACCAAGCAAAATAAGGAACTAATATCAGAGTATATAAAGCCATGAATTCAGCTAACAAATGCCATAAACTCGGACGTCAAAAAGCTGCGCCGGTCGTTCCTCCCTCTGCAGCTTTTTGCCTCCGGTTATGGCTGGCGTTATACGTAAAAGGAATCAGAGCAAGTGCTATACAAGTATCGCGGGACATCATCATTCCGGTATTTAACAGATATTCTGTTAAAGCAACGCTTATATGCTGCTCCATACTTTGATCTAAATGACCCGATGGAAGGTCATTATTTGATGTCGGCATCTGGTCGTATAGATGAAGATATGAGGCAGATGCTAAATAGCGCAAAAGAGAAAATAAGAATATGTTCTCTATCGAGAGCGTCTGATAATCCAGTGATGTGGTCTCATTATGCAGAAGGACATAGAGGTGTTGTTATTGGTGTAACAATAATGGACCCTGATTGTGAGATTCGCCCGGTTAACTATGATGGCCCAATGAAAATAGGCGTTGCATAATTTTAATGCAAACTCACCAATAGACGTTCTTAGTAGAAAATTAGCTGCTTGGGAATATGAGGAAGAAGAAAGAGCATTTATAAGGAGCAAATATTATATAGCGGTCAAAACCCATGAAATAATTCTT
>AASF01001473.1 GCA_000168735.1 Candidatus Endoriftia persephone str. Hot96_1+Hot96_2
TTTAAACGAATTCGCCCTGATCAGAGTGACCGGAAAGCACGATCCGCACCGTATCCCGGATGTTTTTCCGCCAGCCGGTTGAGCAGCTCACCACCGTCCATGCCCGGCATCCGCATATCGGTGACCACCGCATCAAAATGGGTCTGATCGATCAGCTCCAGGGCCATCCACTGGACACCAGTCACAGAAAAGCCATCTGCCACTCTGCTCGCTGCGTGCGCAGGCTACGTCTAAGCCCGGCCAAGACATTGGGTTCGTCATCCACAAACAGGAAATATGTTTTTTCATCCCCCCCACCTCAATCAAGAAAGCTAACTGGCATCTGAACTCAGCGGCAGACGCACGATAAAAGTTGTGCCCTCGCCAGCACAGCGTATCAAAGTTCAACTCACCAGCATGGTTATCGACGATAATGCGGTGACTCAGCGAAAGCCCTTGGCCGGTGCCGTGGCCCACCTCCTTGGTGGTAAAAAAGGGCTCGAAGACATGCGCCTGGGCCGCTTCGGGGATACCGGTGCCAGAATCACTGATGCGCACCACCGCCCAGTCACCTTCCGCCCGCGAGGTGATCCGGATCACCCCCTTTTCGGTACTCGATTCACCCAGCTTCTCGGTGATCGCATGGGCCGCGTTGACGATGATATTCAGGATCACCTCGTTGAAGGGGCCGGGGAAACAGAGCACTTCGGGCATCCCGGGGTCGAGGTCCATCTCCAGTTCAGCATGATATTTCCACACGTTGCGGGTAACGATGGCGGTGCTTTCCGATCGCCTTGTTGATATCGGTGAGACTCTTCTCCTCCGCCCCCGGATGGGAGAACTCCTTCATCGCCCGCACGATCTTGGCAACCCGATCGATGCCCTCCAGGGACTGCGAAATCGCGGCGGGGATCTCCTCATGAAGATAGTCGAGATCAACCTCTTCAATACGTTCTTCAAGCTGCGCCACGCTGACTGGCTCAACCCTTGCCTTTGCCCGCTTCATCCAACAACTTACGGGCTATCGCTGATGACTTCAGCCAGATTCGTTAAAGGAGTCCTGCAGAAAACGCACATTATCCCCCACATACTGGATCGGGGTGTTGATCTCATGGGCGATACCCGCCGCCAGCTGACCGATCGACTGCAGCTTCTGTACCTGCTGCACCTCACTGTCGAGCTGCTTCTGCTCGGTCACATCATCGGCGATCAACAGATAACCGGCCTGCGCACCGGCGGCATCGATAAACGGGGTTGCTGAAACCGAAAGCAGGCGATTGCCCCCCCGGGGGGTTTGGTAACGCACGTCAAAGCGCCCGGGTCTGCTTGTGGTCACTCTGGCAGATGAGGATATTGCGCGTCACCTCCGCCCAGTCACCAGGGGATACGGCTCTTGACGATCGGCAGCCCCACGGACTCACTGTGCAGAGAGACCAAAAGCCGCCTCTGCAGCCTGATTCCAGTGGGTGATCTGATCAAG
>AASF01001472.1 GCA_000168735.1 Candidatus Endoriftia persephone str. Hot96_1+Hot96_2
GATCAACCCAGTTTATCGCCATCCAGGGGTTTACAGCCAAACAGTGTTAAATCCGACAGGCTCCTAGCGCTGGCGCGACTCCCGGCCCATCTCAATCCGCTCCACGTCCGCTACGGTGATTACCCGGCCGTCGAGGGTCTCGAAATGGCGCCCTTCCACATCACCGCGCCGTGCCTCGCTAGATGAGGCTCTCGGCCGGTCTGGGTGTTGACCACCCGCACCGTGACGATGCGATATTCGTCGCGCCACTGAAGATAGAGGAACAGGCTGCTGACCAGGATCATGAATATCACCAATCCGTAGGCGGCCAGGCGTGGCGTAACCATCCCGCTCGGCTTGGCAGGCGCACTCAGCTGCGGAGACCGCTCTGCCGCCTCGATCTGCCGCACCCTGCGGGCACGCTGGCGCAGCACCAACCAAGCGATTCCAATCACCCCGAGGGGGTCAATAACAGCTTTGTAANTCCATAGCCCCGAACCCTATCATGGNGGCAGCGACACCCTGGCTACGATCGGGCTTGCAGACGCCTCTCACCACGTTTTACCATCGCTACATGAAACTTCATCCCATTCTTCTACCCAGCCTGCTTGCGCTGCTGCTGATGGCCGGCTGCAGTAAACCCGACCGCCCCACCATCAATCTCTATCGGGCGGTGCATGTGGGGGATATCGATCAGATCGAGCGTAACCTCTACTGGGACGCCGATATCAATGCCACCGGCCCGGATGGACGCACACCACTGCACGTGGCTGCTGAACGCGGTCTGCTGGTAGTGGTGAGCATCCTGCTCGACCATGGCGCGGATATCGATGCAAAAAATACCTTCGGCAAGAGCCCCATCTACACCGCGGTGATGGCACGCCGGCCTCTGATTGCACGCCAGCTGGCAGACCAGGGGGCGCAGTTCGAGCCAAACGAAATGCTGATCGAGGCGGTACGCTCCAACAGCGCCAGCCGGGATATCATCGAGTTTCTCATCAAGCGGGGAGCCAAGATCAACGTCACCGACAAGGATGGCAACAGCCCCCTGCACATCGCGGTGCTCCAGGACCATCGGGTAATCGTCAAACACCTGATCGCCAAAGGGGCAGAGGTAAACCAACGCAATCACGCCGGACAAACCGCCTTGCAGCTAGCCATCGCCAACAACTCCGAGGGCGATCATCGCAATCCTGCACAAATATGGCGCCGTTGCCGGAAAACCGGACATGTAACGTTCCCCTGCAACCCATCATCAACTTTTAGAAGCGACAACTATGGCATCTACACCCGACGAGCTGACAGTCACCTACACTGAAGACGGCATCGACATTGTCAAAGAACTGGACAAGGTTGTGCTCACGAAAGGAGCCTGGACCACCCTCATCTTCCGCTATCAGGAGTGGAATCGCGCCAAGGCAGGAGTACGGTCCGGAGAAGTACACCATCCGGCGCTACCAGAAGCGCAACGGTGAATACCTGCCGAAGTCGAAGTTCAACATCTCCAGCCGGGAC
>AASF01001471.1 GCA_000168735.1 Candidatus Endoriftia persephone str. Hot96_1+Hot96_2
GATCCTGTAGCATATCGAGGGGGCAGAGCTTGCTGTGGCTCAGCGATGGCTATCGAGCGACCGCGCGCAGGCCGATCGAATCCAAGCCCGCCCGCACTTCTCTCCCGGCTAAGACGCAGCGCCTGCTGCAGCACAGATTCAGCCGACAGGCCCCGCATCTGGCCATCAATGACCGCAGCATTGAAAACATCTCCTGCACCCAGGGGTATCCACCACCCGAGGCGGGTGATGGGCGGGCGAGTGCAGTATCTTGCCCGCTGCTAGCTGCATGTAGCCACCGACACTACCCCAGGCACAGAAGAAAGTGGCCTTAGCATTGAGCGGGCGCATCTCGGCAAACAACGCTTCTGCCCCGACATAACCGCTGACCCTGGCAAAGGCACGCGAGAATATCAGAAGATCAGGCAAACCCAGCAGTCGATCCATACCCTCACGCGGCTTCTCGATCTCCAGCGAGCAGGGAAGAGCTGGATTCGACCCGCTTGAGTCGTCTCATCATCTGTTCCACCTCGGCACAGTTACGCCCCTCGGAAGTGAACCCCAGTTGTAGCCATCCAAGATCGATCCCGGCAAAGTCTGCGGGCGGAAAATTCCTCGAGATCCCGGCTAATGCACGACTCGCTGCGGCTGCCAGCTTACAGCAGAGAGCGTGACATAGCGACGGTCGGCACCTTGCCCGCCGCTCTGCCGGGTGATGTGAGAACAGTCGACAGCGTAGCGCGCCAGATCCTCCAGGATGTGGCGACTATCCGGCTCGTCGGCGATGCTGCCAGACCAGTCGCAACGGTGACCAAGCTGACTCAACACCACCAGCATATTGGCAGCATTACCGCCACGGGCGATGCGCTGCGACAAGGCCCGCATCTCGTCGTCCTCATTTGGATAGTGGTCGACCGTGTTGATGATATCGAGGGTTGCCACCCCCACCCCAAGCACCCGCACGCAGCGTTCCTCTTTTGACTAACGTATCGCCCTGCCCAATCTGACTGGCTAAGAAGCCTCTGAACAAATCATTCAGTCTGATTTTTTACCGAACAGACGCCCAAATGAGATTTTTCCGGCGAGTCGTTTCACTCTTCTCCACCGAGTCATACTTGGCACCACCGAACTGTTCGGCCATATCCACTTCGATAGTGCTGGGTGCCT
>AASF01001470.1 GCA_000168735.1 Candidatus Endoriftia persephone str. Hot96_1+Hot96_2
TGGCGTATTGGAGGTGGAGCGCCCGAAGGCGGGCTTCTACCTCTGGCCGAAGACCCCGATCCCCGATCCGGAGTTCGCCCGCGGCCTGCTCGAACAGCAGAACGTGGCGGTGCTGCCCGGCAGCTATCTCTCCCGTGGCGAAGGCGACGAAAATCCCGGCCACAACCGGATTCGTATGGCGCTGGTGGCACCGCTCGACGAGTGCATCAACGCCGCCCACCGCATCAAACAGTTTGTAGAAAACCTTTAAACGAATAGCCATTCGGAGCTGACTTAATGAGCGATATCCAAACCATCATCACTGACGCCTTCGAGAAGCGTGCCGAGATCACCCCACGCAGCGCCGACACGCTAGTGCGCGACGCGGTGGCCGAGGCGATCAACCAGCTCGATCGGGGCGAGATCCGCGTCGCCGAGAGGCAGGATGGCGACTGGGTGGTTAACGACTGGGTGAAGAAGGCGGTGCTGCTTTCGTTCCGGCTCAACGACAACTACTTCCAGAAGGGGTGGCTACACCAACTACTGGGGACAAGGGTCCCCTCTAAATACGCCGACCACAACTCCCGCGACTTCCGCGACTCTGGGGTGCGCGTAGTACCGCCCGCCTCGGTACGCAAGGGCGCCTATATCGCCCCCTCCTGCGTGCTGATGCCCTCCTACGTCAACATCGGCGCCTACGTCGATTCCGGCACCATGGTCGATACCTGGGCCACAGTCGGCTCCTGCGCGCAGATCGGCAAGAACGTGCACCTCTCCGGCGGCGTCGGCATCGGCGGCGTACTGGAGCCACTGCAGGCGGCCCCCACCATCATCGAAGACAACTGCTTCATCGGCGCCCGCTCCGAGATCGTCGAGGGGGTCATCGTCGAACAGGGCGCGGTGATCTCGATGGGCGTCTATATTGGTCAGTCCACCAAGATCTACAATCGCCTCACCGGCGAGATCAGCTTCGGTCGGGTTCCCACCGGCGCGGTGGTGGTACCCGGCAGTCTGCCCTCAAAGGACGGCAGCCACAGCCTCTACTGCGCGGTGATCATCAAGCAGGTTGACGAGAAGACCCGCTCCAAGGTTGGCATCAACGAACTGCTGCGTGATATCTGATGGCTAACGCCATCCAACACCAAATTTTGAATTATCAATTCTGAATTCAAAATTCATAATTTATGGCGATCACGATATACGGCATTCCAAACTGCGACACCATGAAAAAGGCCCGCAAATGGCTTAACGATCATGGCATCGAATATCAGTTCCACGACTTCAAAAAGGCCGGGCTGGAACGGCAGCTACTGCTCGACTGGGTCGCTGAACTGGGCTGGGAGACGCTGCTCAACAAGCGCGGCATGATGTGGCGCAAGCTCGACGCTGAGACTAAGGCCAACATCGACCAGGCCAGCGCCATCGAGGTGATGCTGGCCACCCCATCGATCATCAAACGACCGGTGCTGGATGCCAATGATGCCCGCTATGTGGGCTTTTCGGAGGCGAGTTACGCGGAGATCTTCGACTGATGTCCGAGACCCTCTCACTCGCCATCGAACTGATCGGCCGCCAGTCGGTCACCCCCACGGATGCCGGCTGTCAGGAGCTGATGATTGAGCGCCTACAGGCCCTCGGCTTCCGCATCGAGCGGCTGCGATTTAGGCAACACTGACAAATTCTGGGCGCGGCGTGGCGACAACGGCCCGCTGTTCTGCCTTGCCGGGCACACCGGATGTGGTGCCTGCCGGACCACGCGAGCAGTGGCACTCCGACCCGTTCCAACCGGAGATCCGCGACGGCCT
>AASF01001469.1 GCA_000168735.1 Candidatus Endoriftia persephone str. Hot96_1+Hot96_2
TGATCCGCTACGGTGAGATGCTGAAACGCTTCGAAGCGGCGGGGTTTGCGGTCGAAGTGTGTGGGGAGGAGCGCTGGGATGCACTGCCCCTGGCGCGAACCAAGCTGAATCAAGCATTCCAGCAGATTCCGGACCAGCAGTTGCTGATCTCCAGCTTTGACGTATTGCTGCGGTCGCGGGGTTGAACGGGATGCCGGCAGTGAGAGAAATCCTCTATGTGGTCAACGATGCGGATTTTTTCCTCTCCCATCGCTTGCCGCTGGCCCGGACGATGGCGGATGCCGGCTGGCAGGTGCATGTGGCGACTCCGGAGAGTCCGGCGGTGGAGACGATCGTCCAACAGGGCATGCGGCACCATCCGATCCGCATGAGCCGTCGCGGCCTCAATCCACTTGGCGAGATCGCTGCGTTTCGCTCGCTGCTCGCCCTCTATCTCAGACTCAGCCCGGATCTGGTGCACCATGTGACGATCAAGCCGGTCTTCTATGGCGGTATCGCGGCGCGCCTGGCGCGACTGCCGGCGGTGGTCAATGCCCTTACCGGGCTCGGTTATCTCTACTCCCACCAGAGCCTGAAAGCTCGGGCTGCTGCGCTTTGTTGTCGGGCGCGGCCCTGAGGCTGGCCCCTGGGGCACCGCAACAGCCGGGTCATCGTGCAGAATCCCGATGACGGCGAACAGCTAGAACGAGCTGGCATCGTTGCCCGCAACAGGCAGGTGCTGATCAAGGGCTCGGGGGTCGATATGCAGGCGTTTGCTCCCCGGCCCGAGCCGGACGGTAAGCCGCTGCTGATACTCGCCTCACGCATGCTTTGGTCAAAGGGGGTGGGGGAGTTTGTCGAGGCGGCCCGGCTGTTGAATCAGCGTGGCACCCAAGCGCGATTCGTTCTGGCTGGGGCATCCGACTCAGGTAATCCGGCGGCGATCCCGCAATCGCAGCTGGAGAGCTGGCACAGGGAGGGAGTGGTCGAGTGGTGGGGGCGGTGCACCGACATGCCTGGCGTGTTCGCCCAGGCTAACCTGGTCTGCCTTCCCTCCTGTTACGGTGAAGGGGTGCCGAAGGTGCTGATCGAGGCCGCCGCCTGCGGACGGGCGATCGTCACCACCGATATCCCCGGCTGCCGTGAGATCGTGCGTGATGGCGAGAATGGCTTGCTGGTACCGCCTGGGGAGAGTGAGGGCACTGGCGGAGGCGCTGTTGCGCCTGATCGCTGACAGGGAGGTGCGCCTGGCGATGGGGCGGCGCGGGCGGGCGATCGCCGAGTCCGAATTCTCGCTGGAGGCGGTGGTGGCGTCGACAATGCAGCTCTATCGCGAACTATGCACTGGCTGATCCCTCTTCTGGTGTTTCTTGGCAGCCTGCTGCTGACTGGGCTGATGCACCGCTACGCCCTGCGCCGCGGTCTGATGGACATCCCCAACGCACGCAGCTCACATCTGGTGCCGACCCCGCGGGGTGGAGG
>AASF01001468.1 GCA_000168735.1 Candidatus Endoriftia persephone str. Hot96_1+Hot96_2
ACGAATCGCCCTGATCATGAGCACCTGCTTATAGGTGGACAGCGAGCATTTCCATGAGTTGATGCGTGGTGCACGTCACGGCCATCTTACTGCTGTGCATTGAGTGGGGAAAACCCTGGCGAACTGATTACCTGGCATTTCAGAGCTTACTGGCCCTGGNTGCCGCCTGCTTAGCGGAACGACTTCGCGCCAGCGGCTTTCGCCCTGGACATCATCGTGGCCATCGGTCACGGTGGCTGGGTCATCGGTCGCATTCTGGCTGATTTCCTCAATCTCATGGGATCTGACCAGCTTCAAGATCGAGCATTACCACGGCTCGCACAAGCAGGCACGTGCGAAAGTGAAATACCCCCCTCTCTACCCATGTCAGCGGGGCCGGCGGGTCCTTCTAGTCGACGACGTCAGCGACAGCAGCGATACCTTCGAGATCGCCCTCGAGCATTTGCGTACCCGCGGCGCACCTGCGATTGTTCGCACCGCCGTGATCCATCACAAGATCCAATCGCTCTTCATGCCCGATTTCCATGCCCGATTTCCATGCCCGATTTCCATGCCCGATTTCCATGCCCGCAAGATTGTAAAATGGCACTGGCTGCCTATCCGTGGGCGCTCCTGAAGAATCTGACGACGTTCATCGGCGAGATGAAGCCCGTTCCCCGAGATGCCGAGGAGATCGCCCGGCGGCTGGCACCAAGAGCACGGCATCCGGCTCTCTCCGGCACATGCTTCAAGACCTGTGCCTGGCGTTGGAAGAAACGTCAGTCATATCATCCCCTCAATCCAATTCCAGAAGCGGATAACGCACTCGCTGTTCATGCGATCACAAGGACAAACCAGCCCGCTGTCCCACTAGTTTCCACGACCACTATGCGATGGATGTTCATCCGTTCACGCAGATCAGTGGCTCAAGGCGCGCCACCTTGCGCGATAGCCCGGCCTGATGAGCGACATCGACTACCCGGCTGACATCCTTGTAGGCACCCGGCGCCTCTTCGGCCACGCCACGCAGGGATGGGCTGCGAATCAGAATGCCGCGAGTCTCCAGTTCCTTGATGACGTTCCTGCCATACCAGCGCTTGGTCGCCTGGTGGCGGCTCATGGCACGGCCCGCGCCATGGCAGGCGGAGCTGAAGGCCAGCTTCTCGCTCTCTTTGACACCAGCCAATATGTAGGACTCGGTGCCCATGGAGCCGCCGATGATC
>AASF01001467.1 GCA_000168735.1 Candidatus Endoriftia persephone str. Hot96_1+Hot96_2
TAGGGCGAATGAATTAGCGGCGGAATCGCCCTTGATCCGGTCTGGTTCGCCAGACCGGAGATCGTCATAACTGAAAAAACGCGTAATCGAGAGGCGAACTCAACAAGTCAGTAATGTCAGATACAGACAAAAAACATGAGATGAACCGACGGCAGTTCCTGGGCAACATGCTCAAGACAGCCTGTGGGGTCGGATTGGTCGGCATGGGTCTGGGGATCTACTCCAATAGAGCCTCGGCCCTGCCTGCCCACTATATCCGGCCACCGGGTGCGCTGCCGGAAGAGGACTTTCTGGGTGCCTGTATCCGTTGCGGGTTGTGCGTACGGGACTGTCCGTACGACATCCTGTTCCTTGGTGAGGTTGGTGACGACGTGGCAACGGGGGACTCCTTATTTCGTAGCCCGCACCGGGCCTTGCGAGATGTGTGAGGACATCCCCTGTATCGTCGCCTGTCCGACCAATGCCTTGGATCATGGTCTCACCAATATCGAGGACTCCCGTATGGGGCTTGCGGTGGTGGTGGATCAGGAGACCTGCATTGCCTTTCACGGTCTTCGCTGTGAGGTCTGTTTCAATGTCTGCCCAATTCGGGGTAAAGCCATCACGCTGAATATGCAGCACAACGTCAGGTCAGGAAAGCACGCGCTGTTCATACCAGTGGTGCACTCCGACGCCTGTACCGGCTGCGGTCTCTGCGAGCGGGCCTGCATTCTGGATGAGGCGGCAATCAAGGTGTTTCCGACCGATCTAGCGAAGGGCGAACTGGGTAAACATTACCGGCTTGGCTGGAAGGAGAAAGAGAAAGCGGGTGAGGCCTTGGTCACGCCGGACGTAGAGCATCAGTACAACCTCCCCGAGGGGGTACGCTACGACCTGCAGGGCGAAGGGCTGAT
>AASF01001466.1 GCA_000168735.1 Candidatus Endoriftia persephone str. Hot96_1+Hot96_2
TCGCCCTTGATCCAGCGATTGCCGCTTCCCTACTCGTCGTCGCCAGACAACTCTTTCCCGATAGAGCCGGGCATTGACAAAAGTTTCCGTCGCCGAGCCACCGAAGCCGTCGGTTATTGCTGCACGTGGTATAGAGGCGGTCGAGGCAGGGCGTCTCAACGAGGCCCTCAAGCTGCTGCAGGAGGCAAAGGAGAAGGAGTCGGGTCACCCGGATCTGGCGCGCCTCCGGTAAACTCCCTGAAAGCGCGCTTGGAACAGGCGAAAAGAACCTTTTCCGAACACAAGACTGCACTGAAGGCAAAGGATCGCAAACAGGCCATCACCAAGGTGGAACAGGCCATCAAACTCTGGAACGACCATGCCATCTTCAGGAAAAAACTGAAGGAGTTGCGCCCCCCCTCTTCCAAGGACCGCTGCAATCCAAAATACGCCGGTTATGGCAAGCGCAAGCAGCAAGTTCCGTTGCTACGATCTGCTGAATGGGAAACAACGGGGGCCCCATCATGGTAGTGGTTGCCCGCGGGTGGGGGGAGCGCCACGCCCTACGCCATCGGTCGCTACGAGATCTCCGTCGGTGACTACAATACCTATTGTCGGTTGAGCAGCAAGTGTAAACCCCTCTCAGGGAAAAACACCAAGCTGCCTTTGAACAACATCTCACTGCAGACGGCCCAGGCCTACGCCGAGTGGCTGAGCAAAAAGACCGGTCATAACTACCGGCTGCCACGAGAGGAGGAATGGCTGCACGCCGCCAGGGCTAAAGGGCGTCAACCTGCCGGCTCAGATTTCAATTGCCTGCTGCTCAGCGGTGGTTCGGTGGTCAAGGGTGGCGCACCCATCGAGGTCAATGTGGCACCGCAGAACACCTGGGGTCTGTTCAATTATGTGGGCAACCTGCAGGAGTGGGTGATCGGCCCAAACGGTAGCAAGGTCATGGGCGGTCACTACAACTCACCGGCAGCCACCTGCAGTATTAAACTCAACCAACAGCACGGAGGCGCTGCCGAGCAGATCACCGGATTCCGGCTTCTGCGTGAGATCAAAGGGTAGGCCATGAGCAACACGCAGCCCCAAATCAGATTGCGGCAACTGGCACGGGAGTTCGCTGAGGGCCGTATCGACCGGGAGAGCTACCGCACTCGGCGTGCCGGGTTGCTGGATGCCCTGTCACCATCGGACAAGGCGGCACCGGCTTCAAATACACCGGCATCCGCCTCCGCAACCCATTCCATCCTCCCCCTCGCCGCCGCTGCCGGTGGTCTGTTACTGGTGGCGGGGGCCGGATTGTTTCTCCTCTTCACGGCGAAGGACGAACCGCTCGCACCA
>AASF01001465.1 GCA_000168735.1 Candidatus Endoriftia persephone str. Hot96_1+Hot96_2
TGATCCTCTGGGCTAGATCAACTGCGGCTGACCAAGGTAACGGGATCGGTGTATGATGGGCGCCCGCTTTCAACCCGAGCAGCAGAGAAGGAATCGGTGTTGTTCATGTGTCGGTTTCTCAGCGCATTCTGTTTCACAGCGAGTCGATCAGAGATCGCTTCCCGCCAGCGCTCAATGGCTTTCGCCAGGCTGCCCGGCGCATCGCACACCGCGGCAATACCGAACACCGGGAACAACTGAGTGAACGCTTCTGGCTGAGCCACTACCGGCTGGCGTTCCAGGATATCAGCGCCGGCCAGCAGCCGATGCCAAGCCACGACAGGGAACATCTGATCCTCTTCAATGGCGAAGTCTACAATCACCTGCAGTTGCGCGACGCGATCGTGCGCCAGAGCGGCATCCGCTTCAAGACCCGTAGCGATACCGAAACCCTGATTGAGGGCTGGAAGGCCTTCGGCGAGGTGTTTTTCGAGCAACTCGAGGGCGAGTACGCGTTTGTGATCCTGGCCCGCAACGGCAGCGGCTTTATCGCCCACCGCGACCGTTTCGGCGTCAAACCGCTGTTTCTGCACGCCGACGGCATCGACAGCCGCACCTTCGCGAGCTTCTCCCCAGAGTACAGCTTCAGGCAGCGGAATCCTGGAGTTCGCCAGCGAGATCAAGGGCATTACCTCTCCAAAACGCTGGAACCGGGATGGGCTACTGCGCCAGTTCGTCGGCCTGTTCGAGCCGATCTGCACCCCCTTTGAGCAACTGATCCAGATCCCTCCTGGCGCCATCCTGCGAGCACGGCGCAATGGCGAGGCTTTCAACTGTACGCTACGCACCGCCACCACACCGATCCGCCAATCCGTCCGCGGCAGTCGACTGGCCTGCGAGGATGAGTTCGAGCAGGCCTTCAGCCAGTCGGTGCAGGAGCGCCTGCTGAGCGATGTGGAGTTGGGGGTCTACCTCAGCGGCGGGGTCGACTCCAAGGCGGTCGCCTTCGAGCTGGGCCGGCTCACCGGGCGCGAGCAGCCGATGAAAACCTTCACCGTCGGTTTCAAACAGGCCGGTTACGATGAATCAGAAGAGGCGCTGCGTTTTGCCCGTCATCTCGGGTTCAATCCCCACCTGGTACGGATCGACGGCGCAGCGCTCGACTACGCCTATCCACTAGCGGTGCAGAACAGCGAGCTGGTGCAACCCTTCCCGCTGGGATTGCCAAAGTCCTGTGGTGTATCCCAGGCGGCCTCGCCGTCCCAGGCGAAATACATCAGTCCGGTGGTATCCTCCGGCGCAGTCTCATTACGATTGCCTGCATACCAATTGTTATCCGGCCAGTCGTTGGTCGCCGACCACCAACTCACCAGCAGGTAGTCGATGAACGGATCCACCTCGAGGTAGTCC
>AASF01001464.1 GCA_000168735.1 Candidatus Endoriftia persephone str. Hot96_1+Hot96_2
GCGAATACCTTGATCCTTCTCCAGCGCCTTCAAAACAAACCGGTCGAGGCGCTCATCCACCGCCTCATTGAAGCGCGAGGGCGGCTGCACCCGGGCCTTGAGAATGCTGTCCAATACGATCTGCTGACTGGCTGCCACTGAACACCGGCATCCCGGTGAGCATCTCATCCAGGATCAGACCGAGGGCAAAGACATCCGCCGGCGCTCCGCACCTCACCGCGACTGATGTACTCAGGGGCCAGGTAACGCGGCGTGCCCGATGCGCGACCGATCCCGCTCACGCCCTTCCGAAAGCCGACGGGCCATGGCCAAATTCCTTGAATTCTTGGCCACCCCATCCGGATTGATGATGATGTTGCCGGGCTTCAGATCCCGATGCACGATACCGGCCCGGTGCGCCTCCGCCATACCCTGAAGGATGCCGCGGAAGATATTCAGTGCCAGGGGTAGCTCCAGCCTGGCAGAACGGATCTGATCGCTGAAGCAGCTCTCCTTCCACATACTCGAACACCATAAAGGGCAGACCGCGCTGCTCGCCGGCCTCGTAGATGGAGACGATGTTGGGATGCTGCAGCCGGCTCATGGCGCGCTCCTCGCCGCACTGCTCCGACTCCTTTACCGAGCGATCGAGCAGCTTGATCGCGACCCGGCGCTGCAGCTGGGTGTCGAAGCACAGATAGACCGTGCCCTGGGCCCCGGCCCCCAGCTTCTTGCCCACCTTGAAACGCCCGATCTGGTTTAGCATCATCCACTTTCCCCTATAGCTCTGCCGGGGTTATC
>AASF01001463.1 GCA_000168735.1 Candidatus Endoriftia persephone str. Hot96_1+Hot96_2
GATCAACCATGAGCTGATTAAGACAACTTTGCCGAAGGCGAAAGAGCTTCGCCGCGTGGCAGAACCGCTGATCACCATGTCAAAAACCGACTCTGTTGCGAAGCGTCGTCTCGCATTCTCACGACTGCGTGATGATGCGGCTGTTGGCAAGCTGTTTGCCGAGCTGGGGCCGCGTTACAAGGAGCGCGCAGGTGGCTATCTGCGCATCCTAAAATGCGGCTATCGTAGCGGAGATAAGGCGCCTATGGCCTATGTCGAGCTGGTCGATCGTCCTGAGGTGGATGAGGCTGAAGAGATGGAAGCGACTGAAGAGTAAAGTCTTCGCTAAGTTTTGCTCCTGCTCCAGCCAAGAGCCGCTTTAGTATCCCGGCTGCTGATAAAGCCCTCACCGTTTGGTGGGGGCTTTGTTTTTATGGGTATGCTAAAAAACTGCCAACCTAGCAGCTGAAGATGGAGAGGGAGATCTTGAGCGAACTGCTTCCTGTGCATCACCGAGTGGGTAGCCTCGGAATGAATCTGGACGAAGCAGATTGGGATGGAGAATTCATCGATTTAATGCGCTGATCACAGGGTCGCTCAATGACTCCTGTCGCGGCGACACTCGCATATCCTTGTGCGGTGTAATTGCAGGCTATTGTGAGCGACTGCAAGGATGCGCCCAGAAGGAAGGGCCCTTGGGGTGCAGGAGGTATGGACCCAAGGGGTGGGGCAGACGGCGGGAACAGTCTGTCAATAGTAACGCAGGAGCGGTTGCTGAGATTGGCAAAACTTTTGTTCCAGCGCACGCTCCTCGCCTACATGGATGAATACGACGACAAAGCGGTGGATTCTGGACCTAAGGTGTGAGTCCACGATTCGTTCAGACTCCCTGGGGTAAGATTAATCAATGTGCGATTTATCCTGTGCTTTGAGCCGCTGATTGAGATGTTTTATGACCCATGTTGTGATGGGGTATATCGATACGTAAAGATGGTCAGGCACGCTGAGGCCATCAAGCTATCGAGATGATGTTTATGCGGGTCTGATAGACTACCAGGGAGGGTTGTGGATGTTGTAACGTCGTTTGCGACCAACGGGAATGTGCCTCTCAGAGTTACTTGGTGGCGCTTCAGTATTCAGGTTGGCGTCAGAAAGGTTCCGGTTTTTTCGCTCCAGAGAGACCCGCAACATAAGAAAGATCATCACCCACATGCTGACCTGACTGATCATTGGGTAGAAAGACTGACCAGCAACAGCGCCAAACAGCTGGCTGACTGTAAACGCCAGGCTGCCGCCGCCTATTGCCATATTGAAGGAGTCTGTCTTGTCCCTGAACAGGGTGAGACTTTTTATCACGATAATCAGAAAGAAGATAAAGATGGGGATCGAGAATAGCAGGCCGTTATCGAGGGTCAGCTCAACATAGGCGTTGTGTGGGTGAGGGAATGACTCGTGA
>AASF01001462.1 GCA_000168735.1 Candidatus Endoriftia persephone str. Hot96_1+Hot96_2
TTAAACGAATTCGCCCTTAGCTTCTCTGGCTGCTGTTCCCGTTTTACCTCCATCCGCTGGCCGGTGAATCCGCACCAGCATCACCAGACGCTGCTCCAGATCCTGCACCAGATCGATCACCTTCTTGATGATCTGCCCGGTCAGATCCTGAAAGTCCTGCGCCATCAATACCTCTGAGATGTTTTCATGCAGGGCGGCGGCACTGCAGGCTGACTCTTTTAGAAAACCATCAAGCGCCAAGCTGAGTTCCTGAAATTCGTCCTTGTTCAGCTGTCGAGAACGGAATTTATCCCACTCTCCTGCAAGCTGTTTCGCCCGCCCTTCCATCTCAGCCACCAGCGGCAGGCTCTTCTCAACAGCCGTCAAAGTGCGGTCCGCCGATTGTTGCGTCATGGTAATGACATAGCTGAGACGCTCTTTGGCATCGGGGATGTCGATCTCGGTCAGCTCCGCCATACGGGCGTCCAGCAGAAAGCCGTTGATCGCTTCGTGAAGTTCGCGCGTTAGACGGCCAACCTCTTGAAATAGCTCGCTCTCTCTTCCCAGCGACAGCTCTGCGATGAGCTGCTCGGCCTCCTGATTTTTCCCTGCCTCAAGCATTTCGACCAAAGCACGTGCCGTCTCCAGACGAGCAGTACCAATATCCGGTGTTTCCTGCATCTGGTCTCTCCCGACTAGGGCCTGCTATACCGACAAAATGGACGCAAACGACACATTCGCCAACGCTAGCTGTCACTGGAGTACATCAACCTTCGATACGTTCGAAGATTTTGTTGATCTTTTCTTCCAAAGTCGCTGCGGTAAATGGCTTAACCACATAGCCGTTGACCCCCGCACTGCGCTGCTTCGATCGATCTGCTCTCGCTTCGATTCGGCAGTCACCATCAATACCGGCAAAGCGGCAAGCTAA
>AASF01001461.1 GCA_000168735.1 Candidatus Endoriftia persephone str. Hot96_1+Hot96_2
GCCTTGATCAACGAACAGTGCCCCGGCGTCACCACACCGCACCTGACCGAGGGCAATACAAGCGTCTATGCCCAGTACACCATCCAGGTCGATGACCTGGGATCAGTTGCAGAAGCAGCTGGCTGAGCTAGAGATCCCCACCGCCATCCACTACCCGGTGCCGCTCAATGCCCAGCCGGTATTCGCCGACTGTGGCCAGCGCAGAGGAGACTCCGGAGAGCCTCAAGCTCTCACAGCGGGTGATCAGCCTACCGATGCATCCCTACCTGAGCGAAGAGGATCAGGAGACGATTGTCACGGCACTACAGGCGGTACTGACATAGGGGCCGGGGCCATGCCCGCCACCAGCGATGGCTGGCGCCCACGGGGCGCCCTATGCCAGGGACCAACCCCGAATAGAAATAGAGCGGGCCGTGCCCGCCACCCCAATGGCTTTACGCTCAGCCGTTACTTTCAGGCCGCCCGGCCCCGATCTTCAGCCCCAGTAGGATCAGCGGCAGATAGGCCAGCAGCGTCAGCACCACCCCCAGTGCCGGTCGAGCGGCAGCCAGCGCCGCCAGCGGCAGCAGCCAGACAAGGTTGATCACCAACACCCCCAGGGTCGCCCGGCGGTGACTCCGGCAGCGCCGTGACAGGATCTGGTAGTGCGTGTGAGCGATGGGCGCTGTACCAGGCCTCGCCGGCCAAAAATCGCCGTGCCAACGTCAGGGTGGCATCCACGATGAAGACGCCGAGCAGTGATCAACCAGCTCCAGATCGGCAGCAGCCCGATGTTGGCTGCTCTGCAGTGGCGAAGATAGCCAGCAGATAGCCGAGAAAGCCGCTGCCTACGTCCCCCATGAAGATTTTTTGCCGGCGGCCAGTTCCAGAGCAGGAATCCAGCCGTCGCCGCTGCTGCAACCCCGAGCCAGTCGCTCAGCACTGAATCCATACCTGAGCCAGCCGATCAGCAGCATCGCGCCACCGGTGAAACGCTGAGCTGCCTCACTGCCTGGCAATGCCGTCGATCCCGTCCATAAAGTTGAACAGGTTCAGCAGCCATACGATGCCGATCAAAAATAGCGGGTAGGCCAGCCACTCCGGTAGCCCGAGCGATCCGGGCACCCCCAACAGGACAAGCGCCCCGCCGGCCACCAACAAATGGCCGGCGAGACGCCAGCGGGCCGGGATATGGCCGTGATCGTCCCAAAGACCCAGCAGGGCGATCAGCAGACCGTCGCCCCATAGCGCCAGGGCCAGCTCTCTGCCGCCGAGTGACGCCC
>AASF01001460.1 GCA_000168735.1 Candidatus Endoriftia persephone str. Hot96_1+Hot96_2
TCGCCTTGATCAAGAATTTCATGATCCACGGCGGCGGCTTCGGACCCGACATGCAGCGCAAAGTCAACCCGCGACCCGATCCTGTAACTGAGGCGAAAAACGGGCTCAAAAACAGCCGCGGTAGCATCGGCCATGGGCGCGCACCTCCGGCCGCCCACTCCGGCTACCGCCCAGTTCTTCATCAACCTCAAAGACAACAGCTTTCTCGACTACCCGGGACAGGACTGTGCTTGGGTGCTACTTGCGTGTTCGGCAAGGTCACCAGCTGGCATGGATGTTGGTCGACAAGATCGCCCAGCAGCCCACCACCCGCAAAAACGTGCATGCGCGACGTGCCGGCCAACACCTGTCATCATCGAGAAAGTCAGCGTCAGCCTGATAAATCGCTGCCTGCACCACAGACTTAGAGATCGTTCACCAGACAACAGTGTATTTTCATGATTACGCTCACCACCAACCTCGGCAAGATCGAAATTTGAACTGGACGAGGAGAAGGCGCCCAACACCTGCGCCAACTTCAAGCAGTATGTCGAGGAGGGTTTCTTTGACGGCACCATCTTCCACCGCGTCATCGACAACTTCATGATCCAGGGAGGCGGCATGCTGCCCGACATGACGCAGAAGGCGACCCGCGAGCCGATCGAAAACGAGGCCAAAAACGGCCTCTCCAACCTCACCGGCACCATCGCCATGGCGCGCACCGCGGACCCCCACTCCGCCACCGCTCAGTTCTTTATCAATATTTCAGACAACAAAATTCCTCGACCACCCGGGGCAGGATGGCTGGGGCTACTGCGTGTTCGGTAAGGTGACCGCAGGCATGGATGTGGTCAACAAGATCAAAGGCGCAGAAACCGGCATGATGGCAGGCCACCAGGACGTGCCGAAAGAGACCATCGTCATCGAAAAAGCCGAGATCAGCGACCTAAAGCCGATGGCTGAAACCCTATTCATCTCCGACCTGCACCTCTCCGCCGAGCGGCCGGAGACGGTGCACCGTTTCCTGCGCTTCCTCGCCCTCGGAGTCCCAGGGGCCGGAGGCGCTCTACATCCCTCGGTGACCTATTCGATGCCTGGATCGCCGATGACCTGGTGACACCAGAGATCAACGGCATCATCCACGGCATGCGTCTGCTGGCAGAGAGCGGCACCAAGATCTTCCTGATGCACGGCAACCGGCACTTCCTGCTCGGCCGAGATCATTCTGCAACGCCAGCGGCGCAAACCTGATCAGCGACCCAACCCTGATCGAGCTGTACGGCACCCCGACCCTGCTGATGCACGGCGACCTACTCTGCAGCGACGACACCGCTTACCAGGCGTTCCGCCAGCAGGTGAGGGAACCCACCTTCATCAAGCAGTTCCTCAGCCAGCCGATCCCCGAACGCATCGCCGCCGCCCAGGAGTACCGGACCAAGAGTGGTGAGGCCATCTCACTCAAGGCGGAGGCGATCATGGACGTCAACCAGCAGACCCTGGAGAGCTACCTGCGCGAACAGCAGTGTGGCCGCCTGATCCACGGCCACACCCACCGCCCCGGCCTGCACGACTTCGAACTGGATGGCCAGCCAGTACAACGCTACGTACTCGGCGAGTGGGACAGTGGCGGCGCCGAGATCCTCAGCGCCTCGGCGCAAGGGGTTGAGCTGAAGCGGCTACCTGCCTGAGCCTCAGCCCGCCTCCGCAGCTCCTCCCGAAGGCGGACTCATCTCAAGCCGCCGGAAGCTCTCCGGCAACACAAACAGCTCACGGTTGACCGGGAACTGGCGGCGGAAATCGAGCAGCTCCTGGCGATGCCCGGCCGGGCTCCACTGCTGCAACGGCAATCCCTTCTGCAGCAGCAGGCCGGGGCGCTGGATGTTCAATAGCAGATCGCAGGGCTCCTGGAACTCCGGCGGGATCGAAGCGAGCGTCGCCAGCTGTTGCCGGGCAAGCAGTCGCTGATACTCCTGCAGCGCAGCTCGCGCCTCCGGCATCAGGCCGGGCGCCACCAGACCACGCTCGCACAGCTGACCCGCCACACTAATCTGCCACTCCTGTGGCTGCACTCCAGCCACCGTGGGGGCATCGTGCCAGCTCCAACTGGCGCATCTCCAGCTGCGCCTGCACAGGCGCTTCG
>AASF01001459.1 GCA_000168735.1 Candidatus Endoriftia persephone str. Hot96_1+Hot96_2
GATCCGGTCATGGGCAAGACTTTGATTCATGCGGTTGCCATGCATCGTGCGCTCAAAGACGGCAAGATGAACTGCTTCTGGGTGATGTGTAACAACAACATGCAAGCCGCTGCCAACATGAACGATGAGTCCTATCCTGGTTGGCGCAGACCCGAAAATTTCATCACCGTTTCTGATCCCTATCCGACGGTATCGGCCCAGGCTGCTGACCTGATCCTGCCGACCGCCATGTGGATTGAGAAGGAGGGCGCCTACGGTAACGCCGAACGTCGCACTCAGTTCTGGCGCCAGCAGGTTGCTGCTCCTGGCGAGTCCAAATCTGACCTGTGGCAGCTCATGGAATTCTCCAAGTATGTCAAAGTGGAAGATGTATGGCCGGAGGATCTGTATCGCCAAGAAACCAGAATATGCCGGCAAGAGGCTTTACGACGTTCTCTACACCAATGGTCCAGGTCGACAAGTTTCCCGAAACAGAAGGTGACCGACTCTGATGGCAACGAGTATGCCAACGATGAGATGGACCACTTCGGTTTTTACGCACAGAAGGGTCTGTTCGAAGAGTACCGGCTGTTCAACTCCGCGCCCAACATTCTCAAGAAGGGCCATGAGATGGCCGAGTTTGATGCCTATCATAAAGCACGCGGTATCCGTTGGCCGGTAGTTAACGGCAAGGAGACACTGTGGCGTTTCCGCGAAGGTTACGATCCGCATGTGGCCAAAGGCAGCGGTGTACAGTTCTACGGCAGGAAGGACAAGAAGGCGAACATCATCTTCGGTCCCTACGAGCCAGCGGCAGAGAGTCCAGACAAGGAATACAATCTGTGGCTCTGCACCGGTCGTGTTCTGGAACACTGGCACTCAGGTTCCATGACCCGGCGTGTGCCCGAGCTCTATCGTGCCGTACCGGATGCCGTGGTTTTCATGAGCAAGAAGGACGCCAAGAAGCGCAAACTGCGTAATGGGCAAATGGCCAAGATCACTTCGCGTCGTGGCGAGATTGTCTGCCGGGTGGATACCAAAGGGCGCAACAAGGTGCCGGATGGGTTGGTCTTCATCCCCTGGTTCGACGCCGGTCGTCTGGTCAACAAACTGACCCTCGATGCCACTGATCCGCTCTCGAACAGAGACGGATTACAAGAAGTGTGCGGTGAAGATCAGTAAGGCCTAGGCGGACAGGATC
>AASF01001458.1 GCA_000168735.1 Candidatus Endoriftia persephone str. Hot96_1+Hot96_2
GATCCGCTTGGTGACTGGGGGGTGGTCGGAGCTTCTCTAGACTTGGCCTGCAACTGTTGCGGGCGTCTTGGCATGCAACACAGTTTTCTGGCCGCCGGCTGGTGCTGTCTGATGCGATCCAGCTCAGATTAGCAGAAAGAAGCTGATCGCCGGCTGCAGTCACCAGTGCTGAGGGTGGTTCCAGCGGCGTCACCAGCATAAAACCGGTGCCGAGCATCAGGTAGGTGGTTTCCACCACCAGAATCCCTATTGCAAGCCCCAGTGCCCGAGGTGCACTGATCCAGTGGCTGATACTGGCAAACGAGATCAATGCCAGGCCGAGCAGGGCGGCGCCCATCATGCCGGCAAAGGCATGGTTGAGCGGTTCGGTACTGAACAGTCCGGCCACCTCCTGCGGGGCAACAATCAGTATTACACCCCAGATTCCGAGCATGGTGATGGTCAATCCGTGTGCCATTTTTTTGAAGGGTTGGGAAGCCATTTCGATTGTCCGGGTTGAGAGTGGAGCGCCCATCATAGCGTTTCGTTTTGCCGCTTCCAGCGAGCATGCTGGTTTTTTCCTCTGTTTGGCATAAAAAAACAACCATTCCACCCTGGATAGGGATAATAGGAAACTTCTACCTATATAGTGGGTAAACCACTATCTATATCTGGAAAACATTATGATCTGAATCAATGAGTCCTCGGTTATCGATGGACATGGAAACAGTGTGGAAATAAAAATCCTCAGTATGTGTGCGTTAAGAGGCCCCTGAAGGCGTCTGCTCGAGCAGGTCCATCCAGAGATAC
>AASF01001457.1 GCA_000168735.1 Candidatus Endoriftia persephone str. Hot96_1+Hot96_2
CTTGATCCAGGGCCTGGCCGCACTGTTTATCACCGAGCTGCAGGGTAGCTACTCCGGGGTGATGGGGCTACCGCTCCATGAGACCGGTGAGCTGCTGCGGCAAGCAGCGCTGCCTCTGTTGGGCAACAATAATAGTAACGGGTAGTGTCTGAATATGAGTGAAGAGATCCTGATCAATGTGACACCCCCTGGAGACCCGCGTGGCGGTGATCGAAGAACGGCGTGGTGCAGGAAATCATCATCGAGCGCACCGGCAATCTGGTGGGCTGGTCGGCAACATCTATAAAGGCAAGGTGTGCCGAGTGCTGCCGGGCATGCATGCGGCGTGTGTTGATATCGGGCTGAAGCGCGCCGCCGTTTCTGCACGCCATCCGACATTAACCATGCCAATGGTGGCAGAGGCAATGGTAACGGCGAGTCGCGTTATGAGTCGATCAGCGAGCTGCTGCGGGAGGGGCAGGCGGTCATCGTGCAGGTGCTAGAGGACCCACTTGGTACCAAGGGCGCGCGCCTCACCACCAACATCTCGATCCCATCCCGCTATCTGGTCTTCATGCCCTCACTGGGTACTGTGGGCATCTCCCAGAAGATCGAGGATGAGGCGGAGCGCGCCCGCTTGCGCGAGCAGCTCAGCGCCTTGCCGGACGAGGAACGGCAAGTGCGGCTTCATTGCCCGCACCGCGGCGGAGGGGGCCTCCAGCGAGGCCTTGCAGGCCGACATGCGTTTTCTCTCGCGGCTGTGGGCCTCGATCCAGGAGCGGGTGCGCAACGTCCAGGGCGTCGAACTGGTGCATGAGGATCTGCCGCTGGCGCTGCGCTCGCTGCGTGATCTGGTCGGGCCCGATGTGGAGAAGGTGCGCATCGACTCCCGCTCGACGCACGGCAAGGCGATCGAGTTTGTGCAGCAGTTCATCCCGGAGATCAAGCGGCAGGTCGAATACTATCCTGGCGAGCGTCCGGTGTTCGAGCTCTACGGCGTGGAGGATGAGATCCAGAAGGCGCTGGAGCGTCAGGTGCAGCTCAAGTCGGGCGGGCATCTGGTGATCGACCAGACCGAGGCGATGACCACCATCGATGTCAATACCGGCGCCTTTGTCGGCCATCGCAACCTCGAGGAGACCATCTTCAAGACCAACCTGGAGGCGGCCCAGGCGATCTGCCGCCAGCTACGGCTGCGCAACTTGGGCGGCATCATCATCATCGACTTTATCGACATGACCGACCCGGAGCATCGCCGTCAGGTACTGCGGGCGTTGGAACGCTGTCTCTCCCACGATCATGCGCGCACCCACATCACCGAGGTCTCCTCCCTGGGACTGGTGGAGATGACCCGTAAGCGCACCCGTGACTCCCTCGAGCACATCCTCTGCCAGCCCTGCCCCTGCTGTGCCGGACGTGGTTCGACCAAGACCGCGGAGACGATCTGTTACGAGATCTTTCGCGAGATTCTGCGCGAGGCGCGGCAGTTCGATGTGGAGTCGTTACTGGTGATCGCCTCTCAGGAGGTGATCGACCGGCTGCTCGACGAGGAGGCGAGCCATCTGGCGGAGCTGGAGCAGTTCATTGGACGACCGATCAGACTACAGGCGGAAGTACTCTATGGGCAGGAACACTTCGATGTGGTCCTGATTTGACGCCTGTGCGATGCCCAAGCGCCTAAAAATCCTCGCTTCTCCCATCTCCTATCTCGGCTGCAGCGTAATCATCGCGCTGGCGATCCTGCTTAGTCTGCTGCGCCTGATTCTGCACGCAGCTCGACTTCGGAGCCCTTACGGGAGGATATCCAGGCGCTGGTTGAGCGAGACGGCCGGGGTGCCGGTGCAGTTCGAGCAGGTCAACGTGAAGATCCTTGGTCCCCATCTTGCGCTGGTTCTCAGGCAGGTCGATCTGATGGATGAGCAGGGGCGCGAGACCCTGCTGCGGGTCGGTGAGGTACGGGGTCGACCTCGATCTGGTCGCCAGTCTGCTGGCGGGTGAGATACGCCTCGGCCATGTGGAGCTGCGCGACACCCGCCTGCTGTTGGTGGAGCGATCGGATGGCCGGATTGAGCTGCAGGGTGGGCTCACATCCTCGGCGTCTGGGCAGGGCGACCTGAGGTTGCCGTTTCTGCGCCACAGCAGCCTGCGCCTGCTAGAGTCAGAATTCTACTGGGTCAAGGAGAGCGGTTCAGTCCCGCCGCTGCGCATCTACGATATCGATATGGAGCTGCGTAACCGGGGCAGGGAGCACCAGTTCATCCTCAGGGCCGGGCTCGACAGCAAGAGCCGGGGTGAGATCCGCCTGATCGCCGACCTGCATGAGCGGGGCGGAAAGCAGCTCCTCCTGGATGGCCAGATCTACCTGCTAGCAGAGGGGTTGAACTTGGCGCATCTACCGGCTGCGCTGCAGCCGGCTGGTTACCAGGTGGGGGATGGGGCGCTGCGACTGCAGTTGTGGGGCGATGTGGAGCAGAGCCGGATGCAGCAGGTGACGGGTGACTGGGAGCTGCGGGATCTGCTGATCTCC
>AASF01001456.1 GCA_000168735.1 Candidatus Endoriftia persephone str. Hot96_1+Hot96_2
TTTCTTTCACGTATCGAACAACTAGCGGAGGCGGAAGATGCACGCAGAACGATACTTGCTTGATGTGCCGCAAACCATCCAGCTGCTGGAGCTGTTGGGCGGCGGTGTTCCCAGCTGGATGACTGTCCCAGGCTTGCCCGATCAATTGCCGTTTGTGCCGGGGCGGCATGGGGCGGCGATGGATCTGGCTGTCGATGTGATGCCACCGGCCGTGGTGGCGTCGATTCGGGCGGCGGCAGCACCGGATCAGGATGCTGTTGATGATGCCTTGCCGCCAGCGTTGACGTTAAAGGTGGCGGTGTTTCTGTCGGCACGTGGTGTACTGCGGGAGGTCGGCCATGTCGGTGCCTGACTTTCTGGCCAAGCATGGTATTCGCCGGGTTGAAGACAATATTCCGTCCGGGCATCAGCTGCGGGTTGGCACTTCGGTTTATTTCCTGCTCTTCAAAGACGAATTGATGTCGGCCTGCACGGTAAGCAGTGAAGCCGATGCGCCGGTACAGGCTCCCATCGCCGTGGAGCCTGACCCGGATGAGCTGGAGCTGTTGGCCGCAATGGAGACCATCGCGCGGATCCAGAAGAAGAGGAGGGAAGGGCGATGATTCGTCTGCTTCGTGCCGGTGTTTTTGCCGCTTCCGGCGACCGCCGGCGGCTGTGGCTGGAGATCGGCCAGCCCCTGATTATTGGCCCCCAGTTGGTGCTGACGGCGTTGGAGAACATTCAGGACGGCGAGCGGGAGCTGGTGATCCGCATCGAGTCCCCTACGACTGCGTTTGAGTCGGTTGTTCCGGCGGGGGCGGTGGTGAGCTGCAACGGCTGGGCCAGCCTCTGGGTAGTGCCCAGGGCGGTCGAGCAGGGTGCCTCCGGGGCTTCCCGGCGGGTGCTTTCTTGAGTTTGTTCGCACAACCCGCTCTCTTAAGTGGGCGAGTTGAATCAATACGGAGATCAGAGAATGGAAATCATCATCAATCATCGTGAGCTGGCAGCCTCCACATGCATTCCAGAGAGCATGAAGGAGACCGCTGGCGGTGGCGCTTCAGTATTGCCTGAAGGTGGCTGTATCACAGGACACGTCAGGTGCTCGCGTGGTCGCCCAGGGGCTGCTGTCGGCCTACAACGGGCAGCGCTTCCGGTTCGATGTATCGGACCTGGCCCTGCTGGATGCGGTGCTCTGTGAAAACCTGCTGGACGTGTTCCGGCTGCGCCACCTGGGGCGTGAACCGCACATGCTGATCCTCAACGGTGGGGCTGTGTTTGAGCATCTTGCGTTGGTGTGGGGTCTTGAGAGCCAGCGGGGTGAGTCATGACCCGGCGGGTGTTTGAGCTAGTGACCAACCGGTCAAAATCCAGAGCCTACGGCATCAGACGTGTGTTTGAGCGCTACCTGAAAGAGGGCGAAGAGCGGCAGCTGTTCCAGACAGTGAATCAGTTCAAGAGCGTGCTGGCCAGGCGGGACTACGCCTGGATGCGCTTCATGCGCCAGACCGGTATTCGAGTCGAGACCATGGCGGGTCTGAGCGTGGGGGATGCCACGGCGGCGCTGCGGGATCGTTACCTGATCTTGCGCCCCGAGATCACCAAGCGGAGCCAGGGGCGGCAAGGTGTTTCTGACCAATAAGGCGCGGCGGGCGCTGCGCGATCTGCTGCAGATCCGGCGGGAGATGGGCTACCCCGGAGAGTGCGGATCTGCCTCTAGTCTACTCCCGGAAACACAAGCGGATGAGCATCAGGAGCTATCAGGACCGGATGCGCCACTGGTGCCGAGCCGCTGGTTTGGAAGTGAAGGCGTCTCCGCACTGGTTCCGCCACACCTTGGCCAAGCGGTTGATGAAGAACTCGACCGCTAAAGATCCCCGCGGTGTGGTGCAGGGTGCGCTGAACCAGCGTGACCCTCGCTCAACGGCGGTTTATACGCTGCCGGATCGTGAAGACATTGAAGACGCCATGGAAGAGGTCTCGTGAATATCTCTGCTGGTTGGCAGCGGCTGAGGTGTGCATCCGTGCATGGATCGGACGTGCGCACATAACGATGAGAAGGCCTGAGTAATCCATGCGATAGGGGCGGGGTGGAATCTCTTCATCTCCGGCCAGGGCCCCGGGGTGACCGTTTAACTCTTCCGGCAGCCTTCTGCCTGGCATTTTTACAGGAGAACAGCATGTTCGATGTGACGATGGTGCGGTTTGTATTTGATGCTCTGCGCAGCGGTTCTGCACTGGTGTCAGATGACGATCCCAAGGGCGGTGGATGTTACTGATCGGCGACAGCCTATTCATGGTGTTTATGAGTGTTCTGCTGTTCCCGCTGGCGGTGTTGCTGTTGGTGCTGATCCACAGATGCCAGCAAGGGGAGCAGGCCGACGCGCCGCAGGGCGAATGAAGAAGGTCAACCTGTCTCGGATC
>AASF01001455.1 GCA_000168735.1 Candidatus Endoriftia persephone str. Hot96_1+Hot96_2
GATCACCCTTGCCTGCCGCCCAGTTGGCGACAACTGCGCAACTTGCGTAGCACAGATCGAGTTCACGGGCCAAGGAGGTCTCCGGCATCCCGGTCATCCCCACCAGATCACAGCCATCTCTCTCCATGCGGGAGATCTCTTTTGCTGTCTCCAGTCTGGGACCTTGGGTCACTCCATAGGTACCGGTATCTGCAATATTTTGTCCGGTCGTGATGCCCGCAACAATGAGTCGCTTGCGCAGCTGTTCGCAGTAGGGTTGAGTAAAGTCGATATGAGTGACCTGATTCAGGTCATACTCAAACAGCGTATGGTCTCGCCCGTAAGTGTAATCGATAATCTGGTCTGGAATAATCACCCGTCCTGGCGACATTTCAGCGCTAATACCACCAACAGCGGCGACACCGATCACCCTGTCGACACCAATGTGTTTCAAGGCCCAGAGGTTTGCCCGATAGTTGACTTTATGGGGGGGAATGTTGTGAGCGGGACCATGCCGGGGTAAAAAGATGACCTCGTTATCAGTTAACACGCCATGAAAGTCAGTGCCGCAGAGGGTTCACCAAAAGGCGTATGGACAACCTCTCTTCGGATGACATGAAAATCCGACATCTTGTTGAGCCCAGTCCCCCCGATTATTGCCAGTTTTGCCATTATTTTTCTGTCCAGCGGTCATCAAGAACCTCGGATTGTAACCCGAGCCGCCAGGCAAACATACTCGCCTGTGCAAACGCAAAAAAGCCGGCTGGATATCCAGCCGGCTTCATGAAGCGCTCATGGCGTCTCAATCAGAGCTCATCAGCATGCGCATCCAGATATTCTGCCACGCCATCCGGGGGTGCCTTTCATGCCTGCATCGGCCTTCTTTCCAGCCCCCCGGGCAGACTTCACCGTGCTCTTCAGTAAACTGCAGCGCATCGATCATCCGTAGCATCTCGTCAATGTTACCGGCCCCAGGGGCAGATCGTTGATGACCTGATGACGAACCACGCCACTCTTGTCGATCAAAAAGGAACCGCGGAAGGCAACGCGACCATTCGGAGTTTCCACATCGAAGGACTTACAGATGGCGTGTATCGGNAGGTCGGCCAATCAGCGGGGGTAACCCACAGCACCAATACCACCGTCATTGACCGGGGTATTGCGCCATGCATTGTGAGTGAAGTGGGAGTCTGACAGAGTACACCGATGACTTCGACACCGCGCTTTTTGAACTCATCGAGGCGATGATCAA
>AASF01001454.1 GCA_000168735.1 Candidatus Endoriftia persephone str. Hot96_1+Hot96_2
CGGCCGCGAATTGCCCTTAGCTTAAAAGAGAAATTATTTATACTTAATAATCTAGCCTTGTCAGGCGAATTGTTTTCGGTGCGTTATTTTATCGGAGAGAGTGAACTCCAGAGGCATTATTCCGATTTAGACTACCATCACTTTACAAAGTCCAATTGTGAGTAATTATGCAATCGAACTTGCCGTTAAGTTGAGAAATGCCGCGGAAATGCTGCAAGAAAGAGGTATATCATACGTAAATGATAAAAACATTATGTGTTACGGAGCTGGGCAGCATGCTTTCTCTAAAAAGAAAGAGCGTGATCTTTTTTGGGTTTGCAAGCAAAATAATACATGCCAAAATATTTAGAATAGATACGGTTGGATCAAGACAATATAAAGGTAATTTTAAATGGTGGGGCGGTGATTTAACGTTGGCTGGAACATTGATGGGTAAGAAGCAGACTCCGTGGGAGTTTTTCTTTTCAATACAGAGCTGGTGTGAATCGGCGATAATATTCATTAATTCATGCGAAGCATCTTTGTGTTCTATAAACGAGCAGTCTGAAGATCGTGCAACATACAGCTAACAATCACATTCACACGGACAGCAAAAAGCGCCGCTCGTTCCTCGCTCTGCTTTTTTCTGCCGGTGATGCATGTCGTTAGGGTTCAAAATGAAAGAAAGCATGTGCAAACTAGGAATCATATTGCTTCTTCTGTTACTCGCCTCATTTGCGGTATCGTCAGCAGAGCCACTAGAAACTATTCTTGCTGTCTCTCCAGATAAGGCGGTAGAAAATGCATTGGCTCGAGGTGATAAGAGCTTAATTAAGGTGCCTAGTTGTTTTGAAATGGTCACTGGTTATATGGGAGGCCCACCAATCCACCGTGCAAAACTTATATGGGGGTCGTGCGAAGAAGTTATTTGGAAAANAANGAAAAATTAATAAAAAAATAAAGCTACTGGAGGCCTGGGCAAAAGAGTATAACCAAATATTGTCTAAGCGTTTAGGTGAGTGCAATGAAAAACCCCTAACAAAAGCATCGAATTGACGCGGGGTTCTTTGGCTCTTTTTAGTTCGCTGGTTATTTTAAACACATTGCTTAAAACAAGTTTAGTGGTTTATTCCCCGCGCAACTCATGCAGATACGTTGGGCAACCAAGGCATCACCATAGAATAAGCTGTGCAAGGCAACCAGGGAATTAAGCTAAGGGCGATTCGTTAA
>AASF01001453.1 GCA_000168735.1 Candidatus Endoriftia persephone str. Hot96_1+Hot96_2
GACACTATCTTGGTGTACACTTCACACTAAATAGCGCCACACCAGACACCGCCCACTCCGACCCATGTACCAGAATGCACCCTACACTTACCGCCACCCCCACCCGGCAGTCACCACCGACGTGGTGCTGTTCACTATCCGCGAAGGGGAACTGCAGCTACTGCTGATCCAGCGTGCCAATGCGCCCTACAGTGGCATGTGGGCGCTGCCCGGCGGCTTTCTTGAGATCGACGAAGATCTTGAGCACTGCGCCAAGCGGGAACTGGAGGAGGAGACAGGCATCAGTGGCATCTATCTGGAGCAGCTCTACACCTTCGGCAGGCCCGATCGGGACCCGCGCGAACGGGTGATCAGCGTCACCTACTATGCCCTGACCCCCTCCGACCGGCTCACACCCAAGGCCGCGCAGCGATGCCAAAGCGACCGACTGGTTCCCGCTCAACACCCTGCCAGCGCTGGCCTTCGACCATGCAGAGATCATCGCCCTGGCCCAGCAGCGGCTGATCGCGCAAGCTCGACTACTCCACCATTGCCTTTCAGTTCATGGAGGCGCAGTTCACCCTGAGTCAGCTGCAATCGGTCTACGAGATCCTGCTCGGCACCCGACTGGACAAACGCAACTTCCGCAAGCGCATGCTCGCCCTCGGCCATATCGAGGAGACCGGCGAGCAACATCGCACCTGCAACCATCGGCCCGCCCGCGTCTATCGGGTAAAAAACCCGAAGCGGGTAGAGATCATCAAATGAACCCAACAGCGAGACCTGACATGAGCGCCAACGCCCCATCCATCACTGTCGACCTGCCCACCATCAAGGTCCCCGACCATCCCCAGTGGCCCGCGCTATCGGCTGCGGAGAAAGAGGCACTCAAGACAGAGATCAAGACGCTTTTGAAACAGCGCAACGCGGTACTAGTCGCCCACTACTACACCGACGCCGATCTGCAGGCGCTGGCCGAGGAGACTGGCGGCTGTGTCGCCGACTCCCTGGAGATGGCCCGCTTCGGCGCCGAGCAGGAGGCCGAAACCCTGGTGGTCTGCGGAGTGCGATTCATGGGCGAGACCCTCGAAGATCCTCAACCCGGAGAAGCAGGTCATCATGCCCGACCTGGCGGCCACCCTGCTCCCTCGACGAGGGGCTGTCCGGCGGATCAGTTCAGCGCTTTCTGCGACCAGTACCCTGACCACACCGTAGTGGTCTATGCCAACACCAGTGTCGAGGTAAAGGCGCGCTCCGACTGGGTGGTCACCTCCGGCATCGCCCTGCCCATCGTGCAGCATCTGGCCGAGCGTGGCGAAAAGATTCTGTGGGCGCCAGACCGCCACCTGGGCCACTATGTGCAGCATATCAGCGGTGCGGAGATGATCTTCTGGCCTGGCTCCTGCGTGGTCCACGAGGAGTTCAAATCGGTGGCGCTAGAACGAACCCGCCGCCTGCACCCCAATGCAGCGGTACTGGTACATCCCGGAGTCACCGCAGAACATCGTCGATCAAGCCGATGTGATCGGCTCTACTAGCCGCGCTGATCAAGGCGGTCAAAGAGATGAAGAACAGGGAGTTCATCGTCGCTACCGACGGCGGCATCTTCTACAAGATGCAGCAGATGGCGCCGGACAAGGTACTGATCGAGGCCCCCACCGCCGGCGAGGGCGCGACCTGTGTCAGTTGCGCCCACTGTCCCTGGATGGGGATGAACTCACTGCAGAATCTAGCGCAGGTGTTGCGCAGTGGTGAGAACGCCATTGAGATCGATCCGGCCGTACGGGAGCGGGCGGTGAAACCGATCCAGCGTATGCTCGACTTCGCCAAAACCCACGGCATCGGTATGCAAAACAAGGGCAACGCCTGATCGCCCCCCATCACTCCAGCAGTGATGGGGCGACAGCCGCGACGGCGAAAGGGTGTATCAGCCCTCATCCATGCCGTACTTCTTCAGCTTGCGCCACAGCGAGACCCGGTCGATACCGAGGATCTGTGCCGCACGGGTACGGTTTCCACCGCTGCGTTCCAGCACATAACGAATGTAGTCGGTCTCGCGCTCCCGACAGAGTGGGTAGACGCCCGGCCTCTTCCCGCACCACCTGCATCGTCCGCTCGGTGAAGCTCGGCGGCAGGCTGGCGTCGGTTAGTTCACTGCCGTGTGCCAACGCCACACCGCGCTCGATGATGTTCTCCAGTTCACGGATGTTGCCCGGATAGTCGTAGGCCTGCAACGCAGCCATCGCCGCCGGTTCGATCTCTTCCACATGGCGCCCCATGCGCGCTACATATTTGCGTAGAAAGTAGAAGGCCAGCAGCGGGATATCGTCACGGCGCTGTGCCAGCGGCGGCAACTGCAGGCCAACTACGTCGAGCCGGTAGTAGAGATCCTGACGAAACCGTCCAGCGGCAACCTCAGCTCGCAGATCCCGGTGACTGGCAGCGATCAGCCGGATGTCCACCGCAATCGGGTGGCTCGCCCCCAGCCGTACCAGCTCCCGTTCCTGGATCACCCGCAGCAGTTTGATCTGCATCGCCGATGACATCTCGGCGATCTCATCGAGAAACAA
>AASF01001452.1 GCA_000168735.1 Candidatus Endoriftia persephone str. Hot96_1+Hot96_2
TGAATTAGCGGCCGCGAATTGCCCTGATCAGCCACACCCTCGACAGCTTTGTCAGCTCACCGCTTTTGATCTGTGGCGAGGTAACCCTGCGCATCAACCACCACCTGGCTCTCGTCTGAGTCTGGGCTACAGCAGATCAGGACTGTCTACTCCCACCAGCAGTCGCTGGCCCAGTGTCGTGGCTGGCTCGATCGCCATCTGCCCCAGGCGGAGCGGGTTGCGGTGGGCAGCAACGCAGAGGCGGCGCGCATGGCCTCCCAGCATGCGGGGGTTGCTGCGATCGCCGGTGAGACCGCGGCGGAGATCTATGGACTACCGCAACTAGTGAGCAACATTGAGGATGAAGCGGGTAATACCACCCGTTTTCTGGTGATTGGTAAAAAAGATGCCGGCGCCAGCGGCGACGACAAGACCAGTCTGCTGCTCTCGACCCAGAACCGGGCCGGCGGGCTGCATGGGCTGCTGTCGCCCTTTGCCGAGCACAGCATCAGCATGACCCGTATCGAGTCGCGTCCCCTCCCGGCGCGGCATCTGGGACTATGTCTTCTTTGTTGATATCAACGGCCATCGCAGTGATCCGGCAGTGGCCGAGGCGCTGCGGCAACTGGAGCAGCAGGCGTCGCTGTTTCGTGTGCTCGGCTCCTACCCGAAGGCGGTGCTTTGATCCAGGCGCTTTCTGCGCCTAATCCGGGACCATCCGTAGCAAAACCAGGCTTCCATGTCAGATAATCGTTTTATTCAACTGTGCAGTGCGGGCATTGCCCAGCTCAAGCCCTACCTGCCGGGCAAGCCGATCTCGGAGCTGGAGCGGGAGCTGGGGATCAGCGGCTCGATCAAGCTCGCCTCCAACGAAAATTCGCTCGGTGCCAGTCCCAGGGTGGCCGAGGCAATCGGCGCGCTGATGAGCGAGATTGCCCGCTATCCGGATGGTAGCGGTTTCGAGCTGAGTCAGGCGCTGGTGGCGAAGCACGATTGCGATCCCGCCCTGCATCACCCCTGGGCAACGGCTCCCAATGACGTGCTCGACATGATTGCGCGGGTATTTCTTGGACCTGGGTGCGAGTCGCTCTTCTCCCAATACGCCTTTGCGGTCTACCCGATCAGCAGTCAGGCGGTGGGGGCCGAACTGGTGATCGCTCCGGCGAAGGATTACGGGCACGATCTGCGCGCGATGCGCGAGCGGCTTAGCGAGCGAACCCGGGTGGTTTGGATCGCCAACCCCAACAATCCCACCGGCACCTGGCCTGAAGCGTGGTGAGCTGAAGTCCCTTCATCGCCAGATCTGCACTGAGCCAGGTGATTGTGGTGGTGGACGAGGCCTATATCGAGTATGTGGATCAGCCCGACTACCCCGATGCCTCCCCTGTGGCATCGACGAGTTTCCCAAACGCTAATCAGTCACCCAGCACCTTCATCCAAGGCCTACGGACTCGCTTCGCTGCGGGTCGGTTATGCGCTCTCTCACCCGGATCTGGCCGGTCTGCTCAATCGGGTGCGCCAACCGTCTCACTGTGAATGCGATGGCCCAGGCCGGGGCGCTGGCGGCCTTGGGTGATCAGGCCTTCATCCGGCGCTCGGTGGAGAGCAACCGGCAGGGTATGACGCAGCTGACCGCAGGTTTCCAGCGACTGGGGCTGAAATATATCCCCTCGGTAGGTAACTTTGTCACCCTCAGGCTCGATCGGCCGGCAGCGGAAATCGACCAGGCGCTGCTGCGCGAGGGCTGCATCACCCGCCCAGTCGCCAACTATGGTTTGCCTGAGCATCTGCGCGTAAGTGTCGGGCTGGCAGAGGAAAACAGTCGTTTTCTCGATGCTCTTGAAGAGGTGCTGAAGCGGTGATTCGCAAGCTGGCAATCATTGGCGTCGGTCTGATCGGCGGCTCCATGGCCCGCGCCCTGCGGGATGAAGGGGTGGTGCAGGAGATCGTCGGCTGTGGCCGTAACCGGGAGAATCTGGAGAAGGCCGTCGCACTGGGGGTGATCGACCACTACAGCCACGATGTGGCGGTGGCGGTGCGCGGTGCCGATCTGGTCTTGCTCGCCGTGCCACTGGGGGCGATGGCGGACACATTGCGCGCGATGAAAGGCCATCTGGCAGAGGATGCAGTGGTCACCGACGCGGGCAGCGTTAAGGGCAGCGTGGTGCGGGATGCCGTCGAGGTGTTCGGCGAGGTGCCGCCGTTCTTCGTGCCGGGCCATCCGATTGC
>AASF01001451.1 GCA_000168735.1 Candidatus Endoriftia persephone str. Hot96_1+Hot96_2
ACGAATTCGCCCTTGATCCGTCATACAAGGGTGACTTTGATGTCGACCATCGGATAGCCGGCTATTACACCATTCTCCATCGCCTCTTGCACGCCTTTATCGACGGCCGGAATGTATTCACGCGGCACCGAACCACCGACGATCTCGTTTACAAACTCGTAGCCAGCACCAGACTCACGCGGCTCGACACGCAGATAGACATGACCATATTGCCCACGTCCGCCCGACTGCCGCACGAACTTGCCCTCCTGCTCGACCGCACTGCGAATGGTTTCGCGATAAGCGACCTGCGGCGCACCAACATTCGCTTCGACCTTGAACTCGCGCTTCATGCGATCGACGATGATATCGAGGTGCAGCTCACCCATCCCGGCAATAATCGTCTGGCCCGACTCTTCATCAGTGGAGACGCGAAACGAGGGATCTTCCTGCGCCAGCTTCGACAGCGCGACACCCATTTTCTCTTGGTCTGCCTTGGTGCGGGGCTCCACGGCCCACCGCGATCACCGGTTCAGGAAATTCCATGCGCTCGAGAGTGACCACCTGCTTGAGATCACACAGGGTATCGCCCGTGGTAACCTGCTTGAGGCCGACTGCTGCCGCAATATCGCCGGCGCGCACCTCTTTTATCTCCTCACGGGAGTTGGCGTGCATCTGCAGGATGCGGCCGATGCGTTCCTTCTTTCCCTTTACCGGATTGAAGACACTATCACCAGACTTCAGCACCCCAGAATAGACCCGGAAAAAGGTCAGCGATCCAACAAAGGGATCGGTTGCAATTTTGAAGGCCAGCGCCGCAAACGGCTCATCATCCGATGCGTGGCGCTCTTCCTCGGTCTCGCCATCATCCAACACGCCACGAATGGCTGGCACGTCGAGCGGCGAGGGCATCAACTCGATTACTTTATCGAGCACCGCCTGAACACCTTTGTTCTTGAATGCGGACCCCAGCGTGACTGGAACGATCTCCAGACTTAGGGTGGCGCAGTCGCACGCCCTTGCAATGACATCCGCTTCAGAGAGATCACCCTGCTCCAGGTATCTCTCCGTCAACTCTTCGTTGGCCTCGGCAGCCGCCTCAACCATCCGCTCGCGACACTCATTGCAGGTATCGATGAGATCATCCGGGAATCGCCGCATAGGTGAAATCCACACCCATGTTATCCTCGCTCCAGACGATCGACTTCATCTTGATCAGGTCGACCAGACCTTCGAAGCCCTCTTCCACCCCGATCGGCACCTGGATCGGCACCGGATTCGCGCCAAGACGCTTTCCAAGCTGCCCGACGACACGAAAGAAGTCTGCCCCCATGCGATCCATCTTGTTGACGAACGCCATCCGGGGTACGTGGTATTTATTCGCCTGCCGCCAGACCGTCTCTGACTGCGGCTCCACCCCACCGACCGCGCAGAGCACAAACACCGCGCCGTCCAGCACCCTTAAAGAGCGCTCCACCTCAATGGTAAAATCAACGTGCCCAGGGGTATCAATAATGTTAATGCGGTGCTCATCAAACTTGCCGAGCCATACCGCGCCAGAAGCAGGGTAGTGGCTGCAGAGGTAATGGTTATCCCGCGCTCCTGCTCCTGCTCCATCCAGTCCATTGTGGCCGCGCCATCATGCACTTTCACCGA
>AASF01001450.1 GCA_000168735.1 Candidatus Endoriftia persephone str. Hot96_1+Hot96_2
ATCAAGCTCTGGCCGATCTAGTTGACTCCGGAGGCGGACTGCTCTGGATGCGCGATGAGTCGGGTAGTTTTCAGAGTGTCAGTCATTGGCAGGCGGCTGAGTGTCACGCCACTCTCAGCGCTGATAGTTCTCTGGCGAATTTTTTTAAAGACCGCGATTGGATTGTCGATCTTGATGAGTACGCAGGCTATCCCGATCTCTACGAAAATCTGCAGCTGCCGGGCTGGCTTGAAGAGATCCAATATGCCTGGCTGTTACTGCCGATACGCCATCACAGTGAGTTGATCGGATTTATGGTGCTGATCCGGCCACGGGCGCCACGCCAGATCAACTGGGAGGACAGGGATCTTTTGAAGACTGCATCGCAGCAGGCGGCGAGTTATCTCGCATTGCTGAAGGCATCGGAGGATCTGGCTCGGGCGAACCAGTTCGAAGCCTTTAACCGTCTCTCCGCGTTTGTAGTGCATGATTTGAAAAACCTGGTGGCCCAGCTCGACTTGGTGGTTACTAATGCGGCCAGACATAAAAATAACCCGGCCTTTATGGAGGATGCCATCAATACCGTCGATCATGCGGCGACCAAAATGAAACGCCCTGCTGGCGCCAGTTGCGACAGGGGCGTTTTAGCCAAGAGCAGTTCGCGAGTGTTTCCGTTGGCCAGAGGCTTTGCAAGAGGCGGTCAGAGGGCACTCCGGCTTTCTGCCCGTGCCTGAATTGCAGGTGA
>AASF01001449.1 GCA_000168735.1 Candidatus Endoriftia persephone str. Hot96_1+Hot96_2
ACGAATCGCCCTGATCAGGACGCAAGGTTCGTGGCGATGGTAGCGCTCGATGGCGCTTCCTGGCGTCGATCAGGGGACTGCACATTGAACTGGTGACTAGTCAGTGCTTTCTCCAGGCCAGTGGACCAAGTTGCTGTCGATCCCAAGAAGATAGGCTTTCTGGGTATCGACCATCCGCTCCATCTCGTTTAATTCCGAGCTGCTGCTCAGGTCATGATTTTGTGAAAGATCACATGCCTGCAGCGCAGCTTGTTTGAATGCGTGGATCAGCCCATCAAGTGCGACGATGTCGTCGTGATGAGGCTTGCTGTTGGTCTCGGCATACTCGCCAATGTGGGTTTCCAGCTGACTGGGCGCTCTGTTTTATCTGGCGTACACCAAACTTGCCGCCGGCTTCTGGCCAGTGTATCAGATGCGTTCACGCAGGTTGGCCAGTGTGCTGCTATCCCAGTCACTCTGCACCAGACGGTGCCAGTTTTCTAGGATCGCAGCGACTCGTCCCGGCACTTGGCGCAGGAAGGCTTGCAAAAGTTCGGCCTTGCGGGCTTTGACGGCAGCGTTATTGGCGATGGTCATGCAATAGCTTGTTTTCCGTTTGCGGAGTATGGTCATCCGCTCTGTTCCCTTGAGTCGTGGATGATAACCACTTGGTGCGTCAGGCGGAAGGGGGAGCATTGCAAAAATCGGTAACACAGTCTACCGGCTTCAGCCGGGGGGGAGGGTGAAATCCGTCAAAAAGTTGGGCTCAGATTTTTTGTTGCTCACGCAATACTTTGAGCTGAAACAGGGTGTTGCGCTCCTCCTCTTCCAACAGGTTTTCGATGTAGGCGATGGTGTTTTGGTAGCGGGGGATAATGTTGTAGCGCAGCGCATTGACGCGCCTCTGCGCCCTTGCGCTGTTCGCTGATTAGCCGTCCCAGCGACAGCTCGGCCTCACCAAGGCGGGCGAGTAGCAGGGCCAGCTCGGCAAACTGCTTGCGGGTCTCGTCAAACGAGGGATCGGTGCCGAACAGGCCGACCGGATTGATCGGCCTGATTTCCCCGCTGACTGAAGGGTATTCGACACCGATGTTGCGACGCGGCAGGATCTTCAGCTCGATGCCTGCTTCCACACCAAGCGCTGCCTGGCGCAAAGCGCGTGCGCCCATGCGCAGCTGAGCCAGGCTAAGCCACTGGTAGGCCTGCTGTACCCGCCGCTGGGCGGAGCGTTTGATATCCCCGGTAGTCACCGATCCGCTGATAGACCAGGGCGTGTCAACAGCTCGCGCTTGCGCTCCAGCAGGCTGTGGCCCTCTTCCAACAGCCGCAGCCGCTGTTTCAGGTTTAACAGTGTGCTTTTGGTGGGTGGCACTTTGATCAGGGC
>AASF01001448.1 GCA_000168735.1 Candidatus Endoriftia persephone str. Hot96_1+Hot96_2
TTAACGAATTCGCCCTTGATCCGGGCGACCAGGAGCGCACCCAGATGGCCTTCTTTACCACCACCTTCTCGGTGATGGGGCGGTTGGCCAAGGCGGATGGACGTGTCTCACCCGATGAGATCCGGTTAGCAGAGGCGATCATGGATCAGATGTCGCTCTCGCCGGAGATGCGCAAGACGGCGGTGCGTCTCTTCAACGAAGGCAAGTCAACCGGCTTTCCCCTGGACGAGGTGCTGGAGCAGTTTCGCGTTGAGTGCCACCGGCGTCAGACCCTGATCCAGATGTTCGTCGAGATCCAGCTGCAGGCCGCCTACGCAGACGGCCAGATGGACCCGGCTGAAGAGACGCTGCTGCTGCACATCTGTGAGCGCCTCAGTATCCCTGAGTTCACCTTTCGCCGCTTGGAGCAGATGGTGCGGGCGGAGCGCCACTATGCTGGAGCGGGGCAGGCACCGCGTGCAACGGGGGTCTCGCTGGAGGATGCTTATGCGATCCTTGGGGTTGCGCAGGCAGCTTCGGATAAGGAGGTGAAGCGGGCCTACCGCCGTCTGATGAGCCAGCATCACCCGGACAAACTGGTGGCCAAAGGCCTGCCGGAGGAGATGATGAAGATGGCGGCACAGAAGACCGATGAGATCCGCAAGGCCTATGAGCAGGTCAAGGCGTCGCGAGGGATGCGCTAGGGTCGAAATTTGAGCAAAACTTGAGCCAGCGCTGCCGGATGCCTATGCTTAAGACTCTGTGCCTAGGGACAAAAGAAGCCCAGTGCACATCTGGCTTGCCGCAAATCCAATAAAAACGTGCTGGGGGAAAGCATGACCGATAGTCTTGATCCGATTCTGCTCAACTTCGTCTATGCCATTTTTGGTGGCGCCCTGACGATCTTTTTCATGTGGTTTGGTTGCAAGGTCTTCAGCCACATCGTCAACTTCAGCATTCCGGACGAGTTGCAAAAGGGCAACATTGCGGTCGGCATCATGATCATGGGTATCTTTGTCGGCATTGGTACTGCACTGGGTTTGGTGATAGGGCTTGGGTTGAATTAACCATGTCCGCACGAACCCTCAGGTTGTTCGTGCTGTTGGTGATCATCCCCGGACTGGCGCTGGCCGGGGTGGCGAAGCATGTCAGCCATGAGCGCTGGACCAAACAGTACGACCGCTATTTCCGCAAATATACCAAGCACTACTTCGGCCCCCATGTGGACTGGCGCTGGTTCAAGGCGCAGGGAATTGCCGAGTCCGGGCCTCAAAGCGGATGCGCTGAGTCGGGTCGGTGCCAAGGGGATCATGCAGATCCTGCCCAGCACCTACGAGGAGATCAAGAAGAAGAACCCCCACTTCACCCAGATCGACGAGCCGCGCTGGAATATCGCGGCGGGCATCTTCTACGATCGCATGCTCTATCGCCGCTGGAAGAAGGGGGCGCTGCCCACCGAGCAGCGGCTGCCGTTTGCCCTGGCCAGCTACAATGCAGGCTATGGCAAGGTCTCAAAGGCCTTCAAGCGAGCGAAGTCGAGGCATGGCGATATCAAACAGTGGGAGCAGGTGGCGCCTTTTACGCCGCGGGAGACACGCCACTATGTCAGCCGTATCAAAGATCTGATGGAGCCGGAGGAGTAGCTTATTTTAGTTGCCGCTCCTCACCGGCAGAATGCCTGCGGATCCAGGCGCGGGTGCGGTTGATCA
>AASF01001447.1 GCA_000168735.1 Candidatus Endoriftia persephone str. Hot96_1+Hot96_2
TAACGAATTCGCCTGATCAGCTCTTCACGGGCCTGGACAAACACCTCGATTTCACCATCCAAAGCCTGAAGCTGCTGTGGCTGCAATCCGCCCGCTGGGTCTTGAGCCGGACGATCGCCTCGCAGGGTCAACCGTTCTGGCCTCTGGCCATCTCAGTACGTTGTGCCGAGTCCCTGCCCGCCAGAATCTGATCTACTGCGATCAGCTGCTTCTGCACACCGCGGATCGCCCCATTGGCACTCTCCATCGAACTCCATACCGGGCCGGTGATCTCAGCCAGCGCTGATGAAAGATTGCTGATCACCCAGTAGCCCAACCAGACCACTCTGCCGCCAGGATCAGACCAGCGAGCAGGAAACCGCCGCCGATCTTCGCGCCTATGCCCACCTGTCGCATGATCGCCCCTCTGTATAATTTTGTAATATGACTATAGCCATGCTAATCGGCGTGACAGACAGAGACTTTAAACGACTCCCCCCCTCAACAACCGCCATAACTTTCCTGACCACACGCTTGAATAGCGAAACCGCCGAATGTAATCATCGGACCCGCCCGAGCCACTAAGAAAGGAGAGACCATGACAGCACCATTCGATACCCCACAGGATGCGGAAGACGCCTACTACCACGCCATCGACGAGGGCGATCTGGAGGCGATGATGGCGGTTTGGGAAGCATCGGAGGAGATCCTCTGCCTGCTACCAATGATGCCAGCCCAGCGCGGCCCCAGCGCCATCCATCAGGCCTGGCAGGCGATCATCGGTGACGGGATGAAACTCGACATCGAGATCAAGCACCTCAGCTGGATCGAGAGCGGCGATCTGGCGATCCACCTCATCGAAGAACGGGTCGCGGTGCCCGGCCAGCCGCAAAAACAGTCGGTCTACGCCACCAATACCTACCGCAAAGGCGCGGACGGCTGGCGCATCC
>AASF01001446.1 GCA_000168735.1 Candidatus Endoriftia persephone str. Hot96_1+Hot96_2
GCCCTTGATCCTCTGGCTGACCGGGGTATGAGCCAGGGCGCAACCGGGGTGGGCAGGTCGACAGCCTGTGCCGCTTCATCTATATCCACGGCGCTCCAGAATTCTGAGCCGATGGGGGCACCCCGCTCGCATGGCTGCATCCGCATGCGCTGCGCGGATCTGCTGTGAACTCCTTTGAGCAGGTCAGGGCAGGGACACCGGTGGAGATCCTCGAATCAAACGAGGTGTGCGGTGGCTGAGCGCCTGCTCTCCCGGCTGCTGAGCATGCTGCTGGTGATGTTCGGCGTGGTCATGCCCCTGGTGTTTTCTGCTGATCCATCTGGTGCCGGGCGATCCGGTAGATGTGATGTTGGGGGAGTCAGCCCTGCCGGCCGACCGGGAGGCGCTACGTCAATCCCTAGGGCTTGACCACCCCCTCTCGCAGCAGTGGTTCGACTATCTCGCCTCTCTGACACAATTTGATCTGGGGCAATCACTCCACTCCAAACAGCCGGTTACTCAGCTGCTCGCCCAACGTATTCCGGCGACCCCTGCAGCTGGCCCGCGGTTGGGCGCATGCTCTGTGCGCTGCTGATTGCTCTGCCGCTGGGGATGATGGCGGCAGTCCGGCGTGGCACGGGCTGGGATTGGGGGGCGATGGGGATGTCGATGCTGGGAGTTCTCGATCCCCAAACTTCTGGCTCGGACCGATGCTGATCCTGCTGTTTTCGCTCTGGCTCGGCTGGACCCCGGTGAGCGGCCGCAACGGCCTGACCAGTGTCATTCTGCCGGCGATCACTCTCGGCAGCGCCTTTCCTGCGGTGCTGGCGCGGATGGTCAGGAGCACCCTGCTGGAGGTG
>AASF01001445.1 GCA_000168735.1 Candidatus Endoriftia persephone str. Hot96_1+Hot96_2
AACGTGGATGTGGAGACCCACCCACCAAGCATCGCCTACCGCGAGACCATTACCAAAACCGGCTGAGGGGCACTACCGGCACAAGAAACAGACCGGCGGTGCCGGCCAGTTCGGCGAGGTCTCACTGCGTATCGAACCGCTCGAGCGCGGCAGCGGCTTTGAGTTTGCCAACAAGGTCATCGGCGGTGCGATTCCCGGCCAATTCATCCCGGCAGTGGAGAAAGGTGTGCGTCAGGCTATCGAGGAAGGTGCCATCGCTGGCTTCCCGATGCAGGATATCCGTGTCACCCTGCTCGACGGCAAACACCACTCAGTGGACTCAAAAGAGATCGCTTTTTCCACCGCCGGCAAGAAGGCGTTCCTTGAGGCAGCGGAGAAGGCGGCAACGGTGATCCTCGAGCCAATCGTAAATATCGCCATCACCGCACCTGACTCAAGCATGGGCGATCTGGCGGGTGATCTGGCAGCCAAACGGGGCCAGATCAACGGCACCGACAGCGGCAACAACGGTGAGATCATCATCAGTGGCTCAAGTGCCACTGGCTGAACTCGGTAGCTACAGTACTGAACTCAAGGCACTGACCGGCGGCGAGGGTAGCTACAATATAGAGTTCAGCCACTATGAGGCGGTGCCCACCAACCTGCAAAAAGAGTTGGTCAGGCAGAACCAGCCGAATTTAGACTGATCGGCCAGCCCACCCGGGCCATGAGCCCGGGTGACTACATCGGCCAGCGTATGCTGGTCTGCCTCTACTGGTATAACTTGGCGAATTCCAGCACCAGTTCGAGTCGCTTCTTGAAACGCCCCGACAGCTGAAGCTTGTTCTCACTCCAGTACTTGTTATCTGCCGTAAGAGCGGCTTGAGTAGCGTCTGCTGCTGACGCAGACAGACTCCCTCCAGCACCCATTAAAATCTATATTTATCAATAATAATCAATACGTTACTATTTCTGTACGGACACTGTTCATGCAATTAGAATAAACCCGGCTCTGATATTAAAACAAAGTTAAAAAAACCAATTTCCAACTGAGGAGGAAAGTAATGAAAACGGTCTACGGAATCATTGCACACACAGTATTTGCACTGACCCTGACACTCTCTCAAACAGCAGCGGCTTCCGCTGATATCACCAAGGAAAACACTGGCATTCATGCAGCGATGAAGCTCTATTCCCAAGCGCTGCCTTTGGATATCGACTCCCCGAAGAGAGCAGAGCTACTGGATCAGTCCGCATCAATTCTGCAAAAGGTCATCGAGAACAATCCAGAATCACTGGAGGCACACCGTAAGTTGATGGGGGTCTATCTATTGAAACAGGATTACAGTAATGGAATCCGCACCATGCAGAGTGCAATCACCCTCTCCCCTGAAGACCCAAAACTGTTTATTACCCTGGCCTTCCTCTATGAGCATTCAGGCGCCTTCGAATACGCAAAAGCAATGCTGAACCAAGCATTGGCGCTAGATCCCAACCAGAAGATTGCT
>AASF01001444.1 GCA_000168735.1 Candidatus Endoriftia persephone str. Hot96_1+Hot96_2
GATCAAACCGCACAGAATTCCAGTTGGACTGGGAGACATGGCAGGTTTCGCACCCTGCGCTGGTCTGGATGTGGCCAGCGTGTTTTCCACTCGCGGTGGTTCCATTATGGCAGCTGGCACAGGAACCGCTGACCGCAGAATGATCGAAACGGGTAGCGTTCCAGGTCGTCTGAGAGATATGGCAGCTATCACACTGCGCAGAGGTCTGAATATGCCCAGCATGTTTGCCAGTCGCTGTTGTGCCGTTGTGGCAACTAGAGCAAGAACCGGTGACTCCAGAGTGATCAAAGCGGGTCGCACTCCAGCTACTCTGGGAAACATGGCAGGTATCACAGGCCGCCGATGTCTGAACATGCCCCGACGGTTTGCCCTGTCGCTGTTGCTCCATTATGGCAACTGGCGCAGCTGCCACTAACCCCACTGTGATCAAAACGAACCGCACCCCAGGTTGTCTGTGAGGTATGGCAACTATCACACTCAGCGGAGGTCTGAATATGCCCCGCACGTTTACCTATCGCCGTCCGGCCATTGTGGCAGCTGCTACATGTACCATTTACAGCTGAGTGGTCAAAGCGGGTAGTTTTCCAGTTGGTTTGAGAAACGTGGCAAGTATCGCACTCTGCAACTGTCTTCAGATGATCAACATTCTTGCCCG
>AASF01001443.1 GCA_000168735.1 Candidatus Endoriftia persephone str. Hot96_1+Hot96_2
TGATCAGGTCGCTTGAATACGAACAGCCAGTTGTCGGTTTGGCTGAAAAAGATCTGGCCCTGACCAGCTACCTCGATATGTTGCTGGCGGAGGTGGATGAGCTGCTGCAAGCCCCATCGCCTGTTGAAGTCGAGGTGCTGGATGCTGTCCCCAGTCCATCAGAAGGGCTGCGGTTTTCGCCGAATTGGTCGAAAACACCGTTTCAGACACTCCTGTTTGAGGTGGAGGGCGTCTCACTGGCTGTACCACTGGTTTGTCTCAGTGAAGTCGCGGCCTGGGCATGGCCCAGTGTGCCCGCTGTTCCGAAGCAACCGAAATGGATGCTCGGTGTGCTGATGAGACGAGATGAACTGGTTGGGATTATTGATACGGCACAGCTGATCATGCCGGAGCGGTCTGGAGGAGAGTGCTCAAAGGGTTATCTGCTTCTGGTGGATGAGGGGCGAATCGGCCTGGTGGTGGACAGGGTCTGTGAAACGACAACTCTGGTCAGGGGCGATGTTTGTTGGGCACGAGAGGCAAGTCGTCGTATCTGGATGGCGGGCGTGATGATTGAACAACTTGTTGTGCTGTTGGAAGTGGATGGGCTGGTGGGCATGATCAATGGTTGATCGGCTCACCGGTTTGTCATCTTGCAGATTTATAGATTCAACTCGTCGAAACGATGGGTGTGAGGTAAGGCAATGAACGAAATGGCAGCAGAAAGTGAATTCAACGATGCAGTGATTCAGTTGGTGACCTTTCGTCTGATGGATGAGAGCTACGGCATCAATGTGATGAAGGTGCAGGAGGTGCTCCGCGTTTCCGAGATAGCCCCGGGTTCCTGGAGCACCATCATTTGTACTTGGCATCATTAACCTTCGTGGCAATGTGGTAACAGTGATCGATACGAGGAGTCGTTTTGGGTTGCCCCCCCATGAGGTGGATGATGCTAGCCGCATTATTATTATCGAGTCGGAAAAACAGGTGGTAGGTATCCTGGTCGATTCTGTAGCCGAAGTGGTCGAACTGCGCGAGACGGAGATTGATGCGGCACCGAATGTCGGTAGTGAGGAGAGTTCGCGCTACATTCAAGGGGTAGTAACACAGGAGAACCGCCTGCTTATCCTGGTCGATCTGAACAAACTCCTTACCGATCAGGAGTGGGCCGCGATCAAAGCCTTCTGATGCCGGCCCCTGGAGACGTCAGGCCAGCGCATTGAATCATCCTCTTGAGCCACTATAGTGTCGGGTAGTGAAAAGATAGTTCTGCGTAAGAGGGGAGGGGGACATCGTTATGCCTGAAATTGGTGAACAGAACCCGTTAAATCCGCTCTATCCTATCACTCCGGCGAAAAGACCGGAGAAAAAGCCGGGGAGAAGCCCAGACCTCCCGAGGAGAGAAAAGATCGCCGACCCAAGCGCCAGTCCAGATGAGCAGAATGATAATGGGAAGCCTCATATCGATGAGTATGCTTGATGGTTGACAGCAGCATTGCAATTGCTGCGGTCGTTTTGTGCCTTCTGATC
>AASF01001442.1 GCA_000168735.1 Candidatus Endoriftia persephone str. Hot96_1+Hot96_2
GATCACGCGCAGACCGTTTTCACCGCGCTTCAGTGCCGTTGGCCTGCAGTAGCGCCTGTACCTGAGCCGCCTCCTCGAGGGTGCGCACAAAGGGGATCATGATCTCCACATTGTCGAAGCCCATTTCCCCGCGTACTCGCTTCAGCGCCCGGCACTCCAGCTCGAAGCAGGGCTGGAAGCTGTCGGAGAGATAGCGGGAGGCACCGCGAAAGCCGATCATCGGGTTCTCTTCGCTGGGTTCGTAGCGCTCGCCGCCGATCAGGTTGGCGTATTCGTTCGATTTGAAGTCCGACATGCGCACAATCACCGGATGTCCCTGAAACCCCGCCGCCAGGGTGGCGATGCCCTCCACCAATTTGTCGATATAGAAGGAGACTGGGTCGGCGTAACCGGCGCACTGATCGCTGATCTGCGCCTGCAACTCTTCAGGCAGCTGGTCAAACTCTAATAGCGCCAGTGGGTGCATGCCGATGGTGGTGTTGATGATGAACTCCAGCCGTGCCAGACCGATGCCGGCATTGGGGATGCGGCTGAAGGGCGAAGGCGTGGCTCCGGGTTGCCGATGTTCATCATGATCTTGGTGTCCAGCTCCGGCAGTTCGCCACTGTCACCTTCGGTGACGCTGAAGTTGAGCCGTCCCTCATAGATAAAGCCGTCGTCGCCCTCGGCGCAGGAGACGGTGACTACCTGGCCGTCGCTCAATTTGTCGGTGGCGTCGACGCAGCCCACTACCGCCGGAATGCCCAGCTCGCGGGCGATGATCGCCGGCGTGGCAGGTGCGGCCGCCGCGGTTGGGTAACGATGGCGGCGGCGCGTTTCATCACCGGCTCCCAGTCGGGGTCGCTCATGTCAGGTCACCAGCACGTCGCCCGGCTGAATCCTGGCCATCTCGGAGATGTCGTTGATCAAGG
>AASF01001441.1 GCA_000168735.1 Candidatus Endoriftia persephone str. Hot96_1+Hot96_2
TGATCACGTGCCATCGACTTGATGCGTAGTGGGGCATCGATCTGCTGCTCGACCCGTGCCGCCAGTTCCGCTGCGATCTTGTTTGCGTAGCTGTTGGGCGTCTCATCACGGATGCCGGCCTCGTAACTGACATCGGCCTGGACCAGCACCAGCATCATCTTGGGTGCAGGCGCTGGAACCGGTATGGCGGGTGGGGTGCTCGCCGGCAGTTTGGCGGCGCTGGATTTCGCTCTCTGTGCGCTCGCGCTGGCGATCGAGGGTGAGGCTGGGGGCGGTGTCGCTATTTTTTTGACGGGCTTGGTGGTTGTTTGGATGGGCCGAGATGGCGCTGGCTGTTGCTTCATCAGCGGCTTGTTGCTCTCCAGTTTGGCGGGTTTTGGTTCGGCTGGGGGGCTGATCTTATCAGTGGTTTTCTGCCTGGCTTGGGGGGCGGTTTGCTGTGGTGGGGCTGCTATGGTCGGCGGCGGTGGGGCCTCGGCAAGGGCCTGTTCTGTCTGGCTGACAGGCTCCAGGGGTGGGGGACTGTACTGCGTGGTCTCCGCTCTCTCCTGCTGCATCATAATCGGGGCGAGCATCATCACGCCGCCGAGGATGATCAGCACCAGCGAAGGGTTGTTGACATCGACCTTGATGCCAAAGTGCGTCGAAGCGGTTGTTGTTCTTTTTCTTTCCGTGTGCTGTGCTCTTGCCGGATGAGAAAGACAAACAGTCCGACCAGCAGTAGTCCCAGTCCGCTCCAGAAGAGTACACTATCGAGTGAGATCTCCATGGGGCCTCCCCAAGCAACGCTTTGTGATGTTTTTTGTTGCCGTCTTGATGCGGCCTGTTTCTAGAAATCTAATCGAATATTAAGAAGTTACAAGGGAGGAGTCTGGCAAGATGGCAGGTCGAGTTGGATGGTGTCGGGTGATGGCTGAAGCGCAAGCGGCTTTGCCAGGCTGAGCAGCATGGTACATCTGCTTGCGGCTATCTCCGGTCATGGCTTTGGACATGCGGCACAGACCTCGGTGCTGGTGAATGCACTGCGGCAGCGGCTGCCCCGACTGCGACTGACCCTTGCCACCGACCTTCCCGAGCCGTTCCTGCGGCGTCGGTTTGCCGGCCACTTCGAACTGCTGCGCATCGCTTGTGATCCTGGCATGCCGATGCACTCTGCTCTGCAGGTTGATGTTGACGCGGCGCATTACGCCTATCGTGAGTACCATCGCGACTGGCAGAGTCACTTGCAGAGCTGGCGTGCACTGCTGCGCAGACAGCGCCCCGATCTAGTGTTTGCCGATGCGCCTTATACGGTGCTCAGGTGCAGCACGCACTGGAAGGGCTACCCCTGTGCCCGCTGGGTGCTCTCTCCAACTGGGCCGGATATCTACCGGTCACTTCTGCGGCCCGTAAGCCCGGGTGGTCAGGCGATCCCGGGGGCAGATTGAGGAGAGCTATCAGCAGGCTGATATCTTCTTTCGTTTCACGCCGTCGATGCCGATGCCCTGGCTTGAGAATGGTGTCGACGTGGGGCCGCTAGTGGTGCCACACGCCTCAGTTCGACGGCAACTCTTCAAGGCATGCGACCTGTCTGATC
>AASF01001440.1 GCA_000168735.1 Candidatus Endoriftia persephone str. Hot96_1+Hot96_2
GATCAAGGGCCTGATCTTCGCGGTGGTGATCGCACTCTCCGGCTGTTTACTGCGGGCTGCAGAGTGAGCGCAACTCAGCCGCGGTGGGCAAGGCTACGACCTCAGCGATGGTTACAGCGATCCTGCTGATCGTAGTCTGGGATGCCATCACCACCATCATTTACAATCGCTTGGGGATCTGATGGATAGACTGGATCGGCTGGCAGCCGGAGGATCGATCGAGTCCCACCTGGTGGTGGAGGGTTTGACCATGGCCTATGGAGATTTCGTGATCCAGCGGGATCTCGATTTTCGCATTCGGCACGGTGACATCTTCATCATCATGGGTGGAAGCGGCTGTGGCAAGAGCACCCTGCTGCGCCACCTGATCGGCCTGAAAGAGCCGGCAGCCGGGCGGATTCTGATCAACGGTGAATCGTTCTGGACCCTGCACCCGGAGGAGCGCGACCAGCTGATGCGCAGCGCCGGAGTGCTCTACCAGAATGGCGGCCTGTGGAGCTCCATGACCCTGGCGGAGAACATCGCTCTGCCGCTGCAGGAGTACACTCGGCTGTCGGCGGCGGAGATCCGTGATCTGGTCTCCTACAAATTGGCGCTGGTGGGGCTGAAGGGGTTTGAGGAGTACTACCCCTCGGAGATCAGTGGCGGCATGCAGAAGCGGGCAGGGTTGGCGCGGGCGATGGCGCTCGATCCGGAGATCCTCTACTTTGACGAACCCTCCGCTGGTCTCGATCCGGTCAGCGCACGCATGCTCGACGATCTGATCCTGGAGCTGAGCGAGAGCCTGGGGGCGACAGTGGTGGTGGTGACCCACGAACTGGCGAGCATCTTCGCCATCGGCAACAATTCCATCTTTCTCGACCCCGACAGCAAGACCATGATCGCCTGGGGCCACCCCAAGTATCTTCTGCAGGAGACAGAAGACCCACGGGTGAAACGTTTTCTGACCCGCGGTGAAGCGGGCTGACCTGATTTGATAAGCACAAGGAACGAGAACCATGATGAACCGGCCTAATCCGACTCTGATCGGCCTGTTTGTTCTGAGTGCATTGGCACTCGGCATCGTCGCGATAATGTTCGTTGGTGGCCGTGGATTTTCCGAACAGAGTGTACGTTTTATTCTCTATTTTGAAGGTAATGTGAAGGGGCTGAATGTGGGAGCGCCGGTGACCTTCCGCGGCGTGCATATTGGTCAGGTTCGAGAGTGTCTCGGTGCTGTTTGATGAACAGAGCCTGCGGGTGGATATCCCGGTTGTGATC
>AASF01001439.1 GCA_000168735.1 Candidatus Endoriftia persephone str. Hot96_1+Hot96_2
GCGAATGAATTTAGCGGCGCGAATCGCCTGATCCAGGTCGATCAGCAACACCCGCTTGTTATAGCTGGCCAGGCCTGCCGCGAGATTGACCGCAGTGGTCGTCTTGCCAACGCCACCTTTTTGGTTTGCGATGGTGATTACATGGCCCATTTTGGTTGCTCACTCGATGGAAAGGGATTGAACGACAAGGCGGCTAATGATAACGGCAGGGGAGCGAATGTGGTACCTGCCACCAGCAGTCAATCGGGAAAAACTGCCGATTCTCTCGAAAATATCGCCACAAACACCTATCCAGAACAGTTTTTCATCTATAAAACATCCCAAAACGAAATAGATTCTCAAAGCGCTAAGCCTTCAACTATACCAGTCGATCTGGCGGTGCATGCCACTTTATTGAGGATC
>AASF01001438.1 GCA_000168735.1 Candidatus Endoriftia persephone str. Hot96_1+Hot96_2
TTCGCCCTTGATCCGCTGCCGATGATGGCGATCTGCAAGGCAGCGTCATCACTGGTTTGCGCGGCGTTGCTGTCATCCTCTTCGACTCAGTGCGGCAACATAACCGGCTGTTCGAACGGCATCGAGCATCTGAGAGACTACAGTCTCCGCATCGGCTTCTATCCGTGCCAAGGTCTCATGAAAGGAGACCCTGGCCCGCACTCCGGCAAGCGCGTTCAGTGCCGCCTCGGCAGAGCGGGCGCAGTGTTCACAGGTCATGCCGGTGATGCGGAGTGTGATATGGGCTCTACTCACAACCTCTCTCCCTGCCTGTTTTTCCATCGCGTCGAGACGACGCATAGAGTGTCAGGCCAATAAAAAACAGCAGCGCCGGGATCAGCAGATAATCGAGCCAGCCGAGTAGGGCTGCCAGTCCAATGCTGCCTAACAGCACTGCCAGTAGCGGGGTGAAGCAGCAGAGTGCGGTGATGGCCGAGCCGACGATGCCGGTGGCCAATAGTGTCCGGCTCTTCATTCCGTCTTACCCGGCTTGATATCTGAGGGATAACCGGCTTCAAAGGTCGCGGCGGTGATCTTATCGACAGTGATTTGAGTGCTGTCAAAGGTAACCTTTGCCCAGCCTGCGCTATCACTATTACCGTCATATCCGGCTTCGGCCCTGGTTACCCCGGGCACCCTTTCCAAAGTCTTTCTGACGGTGATGGGACAGATACTGCACGTCATGTTTTCAACTTCGAGGATGATGGTTTGTACCTTCTCCGTGCTGGAGGCCTGGGCTGGAGTGATCACTGCGGTGATCAAACCGAGGAGCAAGGTAAATGCGATCTGGCGAAACATGGGCATGTCTCCTTTATGAGAGTGGTTCTTCAGCTCAGCAGCATGGGGCCATACCATGGGAAGGTGATCAGAGCGGCCAGAATTGCCGTCACCCCCCAGAAGATGATGCGCTGATTTCTCCGCGTGGCCGGCTTGGCGCAAGGCTTGCTTACCTCGCAGGTTGCAGGCAGGAGATAGAGCTTTCTGAATGCCAGCCCCAGAAAGAGCAGGGTGATACCGATAAAAATAGGCCGGTAGGGCTCGAATGCGGTGAGGTTACTGATCCAGGCGCCGCTTATGCCCAGCATCAGCAACACAAAGGGTCCGACACAGCAGATTGAAGCGCCCACTGCTGCCATCGCGGCTGCGATCAGTGTCCGGTTCCTGTTTGCGCCCTGTTCCACCCCGTTTTTCTCCTCACTCATTCAACTCTGGACAGAGTATAAGCACTGTACCTAAGTACGGAGTCAACTGGCCGATCGCGTCGATGGTGATCGAAATGAGAACTTGACCTGGAGTTAACTCCAGGTTCTAGGCTTGCTCGTGTGACGAGAACATTGGGCGCCAAAGGGTAAAGAGATTTGAACAGCGACCACCTGGAATCCGGACAGAGCAGATTGAGCTGGCTGACCCTGTTTGCAACCACCGGCACGCTGGTCTGCTGCGCCCTGCCGATCATCCTGGTCATGCTGGGGCTTGGGGCAACGGTG
>AASF01001437.1 GCA_000168735.1 Candidatus Endoriftia persephone str. Hot96_1+Hot96_2
GATCCGCTCGATCACGAAGCGCGCCTCATCGACCTCGTTGAAGGCGGCATAGAGGTTGATCGGCTCCCCCTCGCCATCCTCGGTCCAGAGATTCTTGCCGAGCCGCGAGGGGTTGCGCGCGATCAGCGCATTGGCGGCGTTAAGGATGTTGCCGGTCGAGCGGTAGTTCTGCTCCAGCCGGATCAGCTGGCTGGCGGCATAGTCCTGCTCGAAGCTCTGGATGTTCTCCACCCGTGCACCGCGCCAACCGTAGATCGACTGGTCGTCATCGCCCACCACGAACAGGTTGTTGCGCCCGGCGGTAAGCAGCCGCAGCCAGCCATACTGGATCGCGTTAGTGTCCTGAAACTCATCCACCAACACATGTTGAAAGCGCTGCTGATAGTGCTGCAGGATGTCGGGCCGATCGCGCCACAACTCATGGGCGCGCAGCAGCAGCTCGGCAAAATCAACCACCCCACCGCGCTCGCAGGCGGCCTGATACTCAGTGTAGATGCGGATCATCTGCCGCTGATAGGGGTCGTCGCCATCATCCAGATGCTGGGCGCGCAGCCCCTCATCCTTGCGACCGTTGATGAACCACTGGGCCTGGCGCGGCGGCCACTTCGCCTCGTCCAGATCGAGGCTCTTCAACACCCGTTTAACCAGCCGGAACTGATCATCCGAGTCGAGGATCTCGAAAGCTCTGCGGCAATCCCGCCTCCTGCCAGTGGGCGCGCAACAGGCGATGTGCGAGAGCCGTGGAAGGTGCCGACCCACATGCCCCCCACCGGCTGCCCCATCAGCTCCTCGATACGCCCGCGCATCTCCTTCGCCGCCTTGTTGGTGAAGGTGACGGCGAGGATCGACCAGGGCGAAGTCGCCTCCACCGCCATCAGCCAGGCGATGCGATGCACCAGCACCCGAGTCTTACCGCTACCAGCGCCGGCGAGGATCAGAAGATTGCCCACCGGCGCGCTGACCGCGTCACGCTGGGCTTCGTTGAGAGGATCGAGAATCGGTGAAACATCCATCCCGGCATTTTATCAGGCTTGTCGTCCTGCGGGTCGAATTCAACAACCCTTGTCTGGTGGAATTGACTAAAATGGTTCGCAGGAATCACTAGAGGGACAGAGATGCAGCTGCTTGCAGGGGATATTGGCGGTACCAACTAGCCGGCTGGCAATCTACCGAACCGGCCCCTGATGCCGGCTTGGAGCTGGTGACAGAAAAGGATTTTGCCAGCGCTGAGTTTGACGGACTTGAAGCGATCATTGCCGAATTTCTGCAGCAGAGCGGCGCTGAGGTGGAGCGTGCCGCCTTTGGCGTACCCGGCCCAGTCCGGGATGGCCAATGCACCACCACCAAATTCCGCTGGCAGTTCTCCGCCAAGTCCATCAACACCCGTTTCGGTTTTGCCGCCATCCACCTGCTCAACGATCTGGAGGCGAATGCCTGGGGCATAGATCGCCTCAAAGATGAGCAGATAGTGCTGCTGCAAGCGGGCGATCCCGACGCCCAGGGCAACCGCTCCATCGTCTCTGCCGGCACCGGACTGGGAGAGGCAGGGCTGTTCTGGGACGGTCACCAGCACATTCCCTTTGCCACCGAGGGTGGGCACAGCGACTTTAGCCCCAGCACCCCGCTGGAATTTGCACTGTTCGAACATCTGACAAAACAGCACGGCCATGTCAGCTGGGAACGGCTGGTCTGCGGCCCGGGACTGGAGACAATTCACGACTTTCTGCGGCAACACCGGAAGGCCCCTGCGCCAGCCTGGCTGGAACAGGTGATGCGGGAGCA
>AASF01001436.1 GCA_000168735.1 Candidatus Endoriftia persephone str. Hot96_1+Hot96_2
CTGATCGACGAACTGGTGATCTACATGGCGCCCCACATCATGGGTGACAGCGCCCGCGGCCTGTTCCACCTACCGCTGCTGAAGCAGATGTCACAGCGCATCGGGCTGCAGATCAGCGATCTGCGCAAGGTCGGCCCGGATCTACGCATCACCGCCCACCCGGTCTATTCCTGAGAGAGACTCGATGTTCACCGGAATCATCCAGGCTATCGGCACTATCGCCGGCAAACAGAACCGTGGCGGCGACCTGCGCCTGCAATTGCGCACCGGCAGGCTCGACCTAAGCGATGTAGCGCTCGGCGACAGCATCGCTACCAACGGTGTCTGCCTGACCGTGGTGGAACTGAGCGGCGACGGCTTCACCGCGGACGTCTCCCGCGAGACCCTTGCCCACACCACCCTGACGCAACTCGGCGTCGGCAGCACGGTCAACCTGGAGAAGGCGCTGACCCTCAACACCCGTCTCGGCGGTCATCTGGTCAGCGGCCATGTAGATGGCATCGGCAACATCATCGATCGCGCCGCGGATGCCCGCTCGATCCGCTTCACGCTGGAAGCGCCGGCGGAATTAGCGAAGTATATCGCCCACAAGGGTTCGGATCTGCGTGGATGGCGCCAGCCTCACGGTAAACGCGGTGGACGGCAACCGTTTTGATCTGAACATCGTGCCGCACACCCTGCAGGAGACAATCATGGCCGGCTATGCCACCGGCAGCCAGGTCAATCTGGAGGTCGATCTGCTGGCGCGTTACCTGGAGCGGCTGATGCTGGGGGAGCGGGCCGCCGAACGCAGCGGTTCGGGCATCACCCAGGCGTTTCTACGGGAGCACGGCTTCGCCGGCTGAGGCCAGTGCGCCACATCCCGACTCACACCGAGCCGCTTTCGCGGCCAGGGGAAATCGCGCCACCCCTTGCTGCAGGTAGCTGTAGAGCTCCGCCACCCAAGGGCGAGCCGCCGCTGGAAGTTGCGGGGCTTGGCACCGGAAGTCATAAGGCAGAATCATCACTGAGGCCGGCTCCTGCCAGCTTCTTGCTACCAGCAGAAACAGCTCCTCCACCGCCTGGTCGCCAATCGCCAGACAGCCCACCGACCAAGCGCTGCCGTGGATGAAGATATTGGAACCGGGCTGCCGGCGTCCCTCGGCATGGGCGTTGAGCCAGTCGAAACTGTTGGGAAAGTTGAGCTTGATCGAGAGGTGAAAGCGGCTGTGGGGGTTGAGCGCCTCAATCTGGTAGAAGCCCTCGGGCACCTGCCGGTCCCCCTCCCGCAGCTTGGGACCGGCCACGCCACTGGCGGCCAGCACCTGATAGTCGTGGATATGCCGCCAGGGCCCAGCATCTGCCGCCCAGACCTCGATCTGCTGCTCCTGTTTCAGACTGATCAGCTGCAGTCGCGCTGGCGGATACTCCACCCCGGCCTGTTCAAAGCGGCGTCGCAATTGCGGTTCGAGGCGTGGCACCAGCCGCTCCAGCACCTGCACCACCTCGGGCGATAGCGGCTCATTCGCCGCCACAGGGAGAGTGCCTGCGATAAGGGTGAAGCAGAGCAGAATGACAGCGAACCTCATCCACCCTTCCCGTTCGCCCTGACCCGCGCCAGCCAGTTGCCGTAGATCACATCCGAGATCCGGTGCAGACGTGTGATCTTCTCATCCAGCCCGACGGGTGATCTCTTCGGAACGCTGGCTGCAGGCCGAGCTGAGTTCCAGGTCACTGCCATATTTGTCGATCCAGGCCTCCACCATCTCGGCGGTCATTTCGAGATGGAACTGCATGCCGATATGGTCGTTGATGCTGTAGGCCTGATTCCTGAAGCAGCGACTCTGCAACCAGGGGCTGGCAGCCCGGCGGCATAGAGAAGGTGTCGGCGTGCCAGTGGAAGGTATCAAAACTCCTGCGGCAGCCCATCCAGCCAACTCAGGTCATCCGCGCCATTGGCTCGCTGCAAGGGGAACCAGCCGATCTCCATCCCCTCACCGCGGCTGACTTCGCCGCCGAGCGCCTTGCTGATCAGCTGGCCACCGAAACAGACTCCCATCATCGGCAGCCCCGCTGCAAACGCCGTGCGGATCAGCTCCAGCTCACCCTGCAGCCAGGGGCAGGTCGTCATTCACACTCACTGCTGCACCGAGAAACACCAGCCCCGACACATCCTCCACCTGCGGTGGTATCGGGTGATCCACATCGATGCAAACCAGTTCCCAGGGGAACCCGGCGCTGATCGAGGAACTCCCCGAGATAGCCAGGGCCCTCACAGGCAATATGACGGAATATACGTACAGGCTTCAAGATAAATCACCAGGATCGCTCCAACAGAGCAACCATTCTAGCTTCGACCCGAGCGACAGGAAAACTCTCTGGTCAGCGATGCAGTTACGCTCATAATTCACACCTTCAGCGTGACCGAAAACACATTCACAAGCCACCAATCCGAAAAAACTGCGATACCAATCACAGCCTTGAATCTAACCGAACAAGAAGTGCAATAGACATCACACTATCCTTTTTCCTACCATAACTGGAACGAGATTCGGATTCTAAAGGGACGCAGAAGTGAAACCATCCACAGTGGCAGTTGCACTATCCGGAACCGCAGCGGCAATCCTGCTGCTCGCCGCCCTCAGCAAATATGGCGGCGAGTCTACATCTACTGATC
>AASF01001435.1 GCA_000168735.1 Candidatus Endoriftia persephone str. Hot96_1+Hot96_2
GCCCTTGATCAACTACGAAAAGAACGGCCTCGCCTCCCCCATCGCGACTCAGCGCTGCCCCACCGGCGCCATCGTCTGGGCTCGATGCAGACGGTAGCGTTCACAAAGGTATCAAGGGCGAAGCACATCGTGCGGGAAGAAGCGCTACCCGTGAGTTAGGAATTTTGAAGTTTGGTGGAGTAACCAATGTTCGGCAAAAAGCCTGAGAAACAATTCAAGGTACCCTGGGCATCCGCATGGCAATGGACGGCAATACCGCCGTGATCATGTGTGAGCGGGAGGCCTCCGACGCGGCCGGCGCCTATCCCATCACGCCATCGACGCAGATGGGCGAGTACTGGGCGGAGGAGAGAGCCAAGGGTCATATCAACATCTCCGACCGTTCACTGATCTTTGTCGAACCCGAATCCGAACACGCCGCCGCTGCCGTCACCGCCGGCATGACGATGACCGGTCTGCGCGCCACCAACTTCTCCTCGGCCCAGGGTGTCGCCTTCATGCACGAGTCGCTCTACGCGGCGGCGGGTAAACGCCTTCCCTATGTGCTGAACATCGGCTGCCGAGCCCATTACCAAGGGCGTCGCTCAACGTGCATTGCGGCCACGATGATTTCCACTGCATCGACGACACCGGCTTCTTCCAACTCTTCGCCAACGACGCCCAGGGCGCCGCTGACCTCAACCTGATCGGTCGCAAGGTGGCCGAACTGTCACTGACCCCCGCAGTAGTGGCCCAGGACGGCTTTCTCACCACCCATTTAATCGAACCCCTGCAGGTGCCGGAGCGCGGAGCTGATTGAGGAGTTTCTCGGGCCGCCCCGACGACGAGATTGAATCCCCCACCCCGGCCCAGCGGATGCTCTACGGTGAGAAGCGCCGCCGCATCCCGGCGATCTGGGACGTAGACAACCCGATGCAGTCGGGCGGCGTACAGAACCAGGACGCCTACATGCAGACTCAGGCAGCGCAGCGTCCCTACTTCTATGATCAG
>AASF01001434.1 GCA_000168735.1 Candidatus Endoriftia persephone str. Hot96_1+Hot96_2
CCTTGATCCTCGCCGCGACCCATCGGAACCTGGAAAAGGCGATTGAACGACAATAGCTTCAGCAGAAGATCTCTACTATCGGTTGAATGTCTTTCCGATCGAAATGCCGCCACTGCGCGCGCGCGTCGAGGATATCCCGGTGCTGGTTACCGACTTGATACGCCGCATTGAGAACGAGAAGCGGGGCTCGGTGCGGCTGACCCCCGCTGCAGTCGCGGCGCTGAGTCACTACCGTTGGCCCGGCAACGTGCGGGAGCTAGCCAACCTGATCGAAGCGGCTGGCGATCCTCTACCCCTATGGCGTGGTTGACGTGGCTGATCTGCCCGACAAATTCCGTCCGGTCGGCAACCTGGTGGATACTGTGCAGTTGCCGGAAGTGGCGATCAGAGGGAGTGAGCCGGATACTGTGGTGCATGCCCCGCGCCTGCCTAATGAGGGCATCGACCTGAAGGACGCACCTGAGCACCCTGGAGCAGAGCCTGATTCCAGCAGGCACTGGATGAGTCCGGAAGGTGTGGTCGCCCATGCCGCCAAGCGGCTTCACATGCGCCGCACCACACTGGTGGAGAAGCTACGGAAATATGGCCTGCAGCGCCAGACTGAGTCGACAGGAATTTGACGCTTACTCCACACTGTTATTATTAACTCATTGAATTTAAATGAAATCATAATAACGGCACGGTTTTTGTTAGTGGTATCGCAAAGGATGAATCCCGCATACCAAGAGACAAAAAACCGTGTCGAGCCAAAGTC
>AASF01001433.1 GCA_000168735.1 Candidatus Endoriftia persephone str. Hot96_1+Hot96_2
GATCATCATGGAGTCAGATGCGCTGCACCAGACCGACCAACAGAAGATGCCCCGCAGCCTGTTGCTGAAATATCCCAAGCCTGATGGTGTGGTGGCGCTCGCAGAGCCGGAGAATCAGCCAGGAACCTAACGGATGATCAGNTGGCGGCGGCGACCTGCCGCCCCTCGCTGACCAGGATGTTGTAGGTGCGGCAGGCTGCCGCGGGTGGACATCGACTCCAGGCCGATTCCCCGCTCTACCAGCAGCCGCAGCAGCGATGGGTGGGGGAAGGCGTGGCGATCGCCGGTGCCGAGTATTACCAGCTGCGGTTCCAGTGGCCACGGCTGCTGCGAAGTCATCCTCGCACAGATCTTCGAAACGCTGTGGCCGCCACTGCTCGATAATCGTCGCCGGCGTTATAATCAGGCTCTCTTCAAATGCGAATCCNCCGTTGATCGAGATATGCCCTTTTGAATAGGCGCGTATCACGTTCTGGCCGCTGCTTATATCCTGAGTGAATTTCATGGGGCGACCATACCCGATTTTTCGGAGTGGCTGAAGCGGCTCCGAAACAGGGCCATCTATTTGCGGGCTGCTTCAATCTTTGCGCAACAGTGCGGTGGCCTGCTCCACCGGCATCGGCCGGCCGCATAAATAGCCCTGTATCTCGTCACAGCCTGTCTCACGAAGAAAACCTTTCTGGATCTCGTTTTCCACACCCTCTGCGATGACCTCCAGGCCCAGTCCGTGCGCCAGATAGACCGTGGCGCGGATGATCGCCTCGTCGTCGGGATCGCGTCCCACGTCATTGACGAAGGTACGGTCGATCTTGAGTCGGTTCAGCGGGAAGCGCTTGAGGTTTGCAAGTGAGGCGTGACCGGTGCCGAAGTCGTCGATTGGCTAGCTGCAGGCCCAGTTGCGACATGGCCAGCAGGTTGTGGCTGGCGACACTGGCCTCTTCGATGACGGCGCTCTCGGTAATTTCGCGACTCAAGTCGGCTGGCGCGGGCGCNCCGGTGGCTGCCAGGACCTCGGCGAGGGAGTGCCCCAGGTGATTGTGCATCAACTGGCGTCGTGAGATGTTGATGGCAAGCCTGCAATACTCCAGCTCCTCCTTATCCCATGCGGCGGCCTGCTCACAGGCGCTGTGGAACACCCATAGGCCGATCTCGTCGATCAGGCCGCTGGTTTCGGCGATGGGGATGAATTCACCGGGCGGTATCAGGCCGCGCCCCAGGAGAGCGCCAGCGCACTAGGGCCTCCGAGGCCGGTCAGCTGCCCATCCGAGAGTCTGAATTGAGGCTGGTATTCAAGAAACAGCTCCTCGTTGACTATTGCTCGTCGCAGCTGTCGTTCCAGACCGAATGCTGCCTGATCACGTTGGGAGATCGCATGGTTGAACAGGCGGTAGCAGTTGCGTCCAGCGTTCTTGGCCGAATACATAGTGGCGTCCGCCTGCCTGATCAACTCACTCCCGTCGTTACCGTGCAAAGGAAACAGGGTAATGCCGATGCTGGCGGTAATGTCCAGATCGTGCCCCTGTACAAACGAAGGGTGCGGAGAAGCGCTGCAGGATCTTGTCGGCGATATGTTCTGCGTCGGGCTCGGAGTCGATATCCTCGATCAGCAGGGCGAACTCGTCACCGCCGAGGCGCGCGATGGTGTCCTCCGTCCGGCACACCTCTTTCAGTCGTCCGGTTACCTGTTTGAGCAGCTCATCGCCTACTGCATGGCCAAGTGAATCGTTGATGATCTTAAAACGATCAAGGTCGAGGAACATGACAGTGCCGGCATGGCCGGTGCGGGTTGCGCGGCTGAGGGCCTGGTCGAGTCTCTCCTCGAATAGTTTTCGGTTCGCCTGGCCGGTGAGCGGATCGTGGGTGGCCATGTGCTTCAGTGCTTCGCGCGAGCGCCTGAGTTCGCTGATATCTCGCACCAGGCAGATCACGGTTTGTTTGCCGTTAACCATCAGTTCCGTGGGCATTATGCGGGCCTCGAACCAGTCGGAACCGGATGGAATGTTGAGGTTGTACTCGATGACCTGCAGGGTCTGGCTCTGCAGGGCCTTGTGGATCGTGGAGAGGAACTGCTCCGCCATTTCGGGCGGGAAGATGTCATGGATCGTCTTACCTTTAATCTCCTCCGCAGGTCGGTAGAGCAGATCATTGCGCGCGGTGAGCACCTCCAGGATAGAGGCCATCCTCATCGTTGAGAAAGAGCAGATCGTGAAGCGCGCCAACAATCGCGTGCAGGCGCGTCTCGTAGGAGGATTTCTGGCGTTGGTAGAGGGCCTGCATCTCCTCCGAGGAGAGGGTGAGCGTACGCTCCAAAGTGTAGCGATCCTGGTCGGCGTCGTGATAGGCCTGGTCGATTCGGGATAATAATTCCTGCCAGGATTCGGGTTCAGGTGGCTGGTCGGGTCTCAGGCTGAGTTTGCGCAGCTGTCGTGTGAGCAGCCGGTGGAGCTCTTCGTTCACTTTTCCCAAAAA
>AASF01001432.1 GCA_000168735.1 Candidatus Endoriftia persephone str. Hot96_1+Hot96_2
GCGGCGCGAATCGCCTTAGCTTCATGTGCAGCCGCTTCGCTCGCATCTCCATGCTGGTGAGAGTGGGCCTCGATCTTGCGCAGGGGCAGCCCATCACGGGCGTCCACCAGCCGCATGCCGGGATTGGTGGCGCGGATGCGTTCCATCCAGGCCGCTTCGAAGGGGAGGCCGCAGCGGATGAAGAGATCGGCCTGGGTCAGCGCCGCCACCTGGCGGGGGGTGGGGGTGTAGCTGGCTGGATTGTAGCCGGGGCGGACCATCGCGCTGACCTGCACCAGATCGCCGCCCACCTGCTCCACCAGATGTTTTTGTGGCAACGCGCTGACAAAGACTCCGTATTGGCTGTGCTGCAGGGCAGTGAGAGTGGCAGCAGTACGAGCAGCAGCAACAGAAGAGTCAACCTGCCTTCTGCCAGAGAGTGAGTTGTGATCTTTTTTTCCTGGCTCATCGGAGAAGAGTGGGCTGAATGCCCGGCTGAGGATCAGGGATCGAAATGTTATAGCATAACGGTATTGATTGCACCTGGCGGATGGCGCTGATGGGGCCGGAGGTTGCGCTTCGTGACGAATGGAATGATAGTGCCTTGGAGGACGGACTGGTTGTCTGGTATCAAACCCGTGGAGATGGAGTCATCGATGGGCGCTGCCTAACGTTCACCCTTTCGATAAAAATAGTCATTGCTGCTCGACAGTCAGCTTGTTATCGCTGCTGTTTCTTCCAGCGACTCTCTTGGCCGATACGGTGACTGACGGTGACGCAACGCTGCCGCGGGGGAACTGCGCTGCGCCACGCCCGTTTACCGATCTGCGTCACTGTTCGTTTGCGGGGGTTGCCAGGCCGGGGCACGACTTGCGGGGGGTACGACTCGACGGTGTCGATCTTTCCAACGCCAGTCTGCCGGGTTGTGATCTGTCACAGGCCAGCCTGAAAGGGGCGGACCTGAAATGGGCCAATCTCAGTGAGTGTCGGCTGGTATCGGCGGATTTTTCCGGCGCCGATCTGTTTCATGCCAATCTGGATCTGGGAACCCTCGACAACGGCCGCTTCATCAAAGCGCAGATGTTTGGCGCAAACCTGAATGAGGTGCAGGCGCTCAATGTCGACTTCTCCGGCGCCCTTTATGAAGGACATCGACCATGGAGGAGGGCGATTTCAGCGGCAGCACCTTTCACCATAGTTTCATGTTGAGGGCGGTGCTGATCAGCAGCCGGCTGCAGGATAGCCAGTTTTATGAGGCGGTGCTGACCGGCAGCGCACTGGAGGAGGCCGACTTCTCCCGGGCATCGATAACCCACAGCCTGCTGAATGGTGCGCGTATGGATAACAGCCTGTTTAGCGAAACCGATCTGCAGGATTCGCGTTTTGTGAATGCTGTAGTCACAGGGGCGGATTTCAGCGGGGCGCGGAATATTCCACCCCATCTGCAGGAGATGATCGAAAGAGAGTAACGAGCGGCAGAGAGATCCAAATCGCCCTGCCCGCTCAGCCAGTCAATAATTGCATCATTTGCCGATTGAGTGACTCCGGGCAGGTCCGCCCCCTCAAACAGCGCAGGGCCAGGCCGGGATCGAAGCGGATTGGCAAGTCGGCCAGTTCCAGCCCAAGTCTGTTGATGATCGCCTGCAGCGGTTCGAGCGCCTCATCCCGCCACTGGGTTGAATACCACCTGATGGGGGATCTCCCAGACCCCGGCTCTGTGCATCGGCGAGCAGTGCCGCTATACGCTCCAGCGCCCAGATGTCGGGTGGTGCCGGGCGCACCGGGATCAGCAGCCGGTCCACCAGATTCAGGGTCTGCAGGGTCGTTTCGCCCAGGTTGGGCGGGCAGTCGAGGATGCACCAGTCGAACATACGGCTGAAGCGCTCCAGGGTGGCATCGAAGGGGGCCAGGCCCCTGTGCCCGAACCACCACAACAAACCGCTCGGCATAGTGATCGCCCCAAGTAGAGGCGCTGCCTTGGGGGTCGATGTCGAGCAGTAGTACCCGTGCGCCGCTGGCGGCTAGGGCGATACAGCTGGCGATGGCCAGGGTGGTCTTGCCGGTGCCACCTTTCTGGTGGAGAAAAGCCAGGCTTTGCATCATCTTCATTGGGTACTTCTCATCGTGGGAGCCTCTGAATGAATCTGGGTGAGCAGAATTGTGAGGCTAAATTTTCCGCTGCAAGGCGGAAATCGTAGGGTCGCTCAATGACATCCTGTCTCCGCGACACTTGCACATCCTTGTGCGGCGTAATAGTAGGCCTATTGCCAAGATTTCCAACACAGCAGCGGGAAACTTGGGCCGCAAGGCAGCCGTCCATAATTCGTTCGGAAGCTCCTTTGTTCAAACCGCATCCTCGTCGGCGATCTTGTGCGCTTCCATGTGGGTCAGCCCCGGATGGTTACGCAGCAGATAGCCGGCGGTGTGCAGCCGGAGTATGGCTTC
>AASF01001431.1 GCA_000168735.1 Candidatus Endoriftia persephone str. Hot96_1+Hot96_2
TGAAAAAGGTCTTGTCGATGATCGCGACCTTCAGCATCGGAATCTGCAAGCGGCTCAACAGCGCCTTCATCGCATCGGGCAGGCTGTGATCGTCGAGGATGAACTCGAACAGCATCGAGATTACATCGATGGTGTCGTTATCCATATCGCCCAACGCGCGCTGGACCTCGCTGCCATCGCGCATGCGTAGATCGGAATCCAGGCGGCGGCGCAGATCATCCTGATGCTGCTCTGCGGCGCCAAATGGCACCATCACCACATTCGACTGCTGCAACGCAGAGAGCGCCCCCAACAGCTCTACTGTATCTACACTTGGCAGCGACACGCCGCCGACTCCACCAGCCGCCGGATATGACGAACTTCCCCGACGGTTGGCCAACAGCCCCTGCAGCCGTTCAAACACCTCCGCCTGCAGCTCATCCACCTCTTCGCTGAGCTCGGAATCACCGTGCAGATCATGCTTGGCCTGTTTGACCGCAGGGGCGACCGGATTGCGCCGTACCCGCGGAGTCAGCTTGGCGATCACCCCGCCCTTGCCAAGCAGCAGGTTCAGTTCGTCATAGAGCCCACCAACATAGTGCATCACCTGTTTGTCAAACTGCTTGTAGATGATCAGTTTCACCGGCAGTTCGGACTGGCAGACTGCGCAACGACTCCTGAAAGGCGGTGCAGATCACCGCCGGGGCGAGCGGGTTATTCTGGCTCGACACCTCATCGGCCAGATTGGCGATGTGGGCAAAGCGCCGCCCCAGGGCATAGAGTTCACGGGAGTAACGGTTCTCGCCCTTGGAGATCATGTTGACCAGTGCCAGTGAATCCTCCAGCTCATTATCGTCGAGCAGCGACATCTCCGATTCACGGCTCAATTCGTCGAAAGAGCGCTGCGATACATCAACCTCACCCGTCTCCCAAAAACGATCGTAGCGATCCAGCACCTCACGGCAGAATTCGCGGTCGATACGCACGCGATCCTTGCGCAGGTCACGCATGGTGTTGAAATAGGTGCTTTGAAGGGAGTTGTGTTCGGATTTATCGGCAAGCTCATACATCGCATCGTCGAGCTTCTCAAACAGCCCCGCCATCAACTGAGGGAGCATCTTGACGACTAGTTTTCGACACGCATCGATAAGCCTGCGGCTATTCGCGTCCAGAGAGATCCGACGTTTTGGGCTCTCTTGCCCGTCGAAAGAGATGATGTTGTCTTGCCGTTGCATAATGCAATACGCTTCTGGTCTCAGCTACCTGGATCAACTACAAAGGCCTACCATATCCGTTGCTTAGACACTTTCGGGAATACTAATCCAACTGTTGTTGTGTGACTGCGATTGGCCTCACAGATAATTGAAGCCAGACCAGCAAGCTCCCTGATCCTGTCGTCGGTTCGCACAAAATTAGCATTTTGCCGTAGGGCATTCAATGCTGTACCTACTACTTACTATCGCCCATTCAGCGGATCACTTAAGCCGCCCCCC
>AASF01001430.1 GCA_000168735.1 Candidatus Endoriftia persephone str. Hot96_1+Hot96_2
GATCACCTTGATATAGAGCTTGTCGCCCTTGGCTCCCTTGATCTCGTCCAGGCTGGCCTCGAGCTCCTCGTTTGAGATGGTGCGGAAGTGGCTCTGTTCCGGCAGCTTCAGGTCGATTAGCGGGTTGCCATCTTGTTTGGAGTAGCGCACCTCGACCACATATTTGCCTGTGGCGGTGCGGGCCGGCCGCACCAGTCGATCATACTTTATCCTCAGATTGGCGAACTTGGTCTGCAGATTCTCCAGCTCCTGCTGGCCCAGCAGATCGCTGCTGCGCGCCTGTTGCAGCGCTTTGCCCTGGTCCGCGTAGGCGCTGCGCAGGTTCTCCATCTCTGTCAGGGTCTCACTGTGGCGGCTGCTCAGGCGTCCCATATCTTCGTTGAGATTCTGGATGTCGCGCAGCAGCTGTTCGAGCTGGCTCTGCTGCTGGTTGATCTGGGTCTGCTGACGAGCCATCTGTGCCTGCTGCAGCTTAGTGAGATCGACCTGCCGTTCAAGGCGGATGTTGAGATCATCCCGTTCGAAGCCAAGTTGTTTAAACTGGGTCTCCAGCCCCTCGCGCTCCCGGCCTAGATCGCCGATCTGATGACGCTGGCTGGCGATGGCCGCTTCCTGCTGCTCCTGCAGCTCCTCCATGCGCATCAGCTGCAGCCGCAGCATCGAAATCTCATGCTCGCGGGCGATCAGCTGATCTTCCAGGGTCTCGTTCTCGGCGCCGGTGGAGCGTACCAGTTCCATCGCCTCCTGCTCAGAGGCGATCGAGGTGCGCAGCTGCTCGAGCAGCTCCATGTTGCGGATCAGCAGCACCACCATGGCGAGCAGGAAGATCATCATGATCACCGTCATGATGTCGGTGAAAGAGGGCCAGAAGCCTTCGTCCGCTTCGCCAGCGTGGCGGTTGAGGCGCAGATCGATGAAGCCGTCGTCCATCATCAATCGTCGTGCAGGCGGAAACCGCGGATCAGGATCAGCTTGATCTCGTCCATATCGGCGGCGAGCGTCTCGGTGGTTTTGTCGTGGGCCTTGAGGGTGGCGACCAGCTGTTTTTCGAGGCCGCCGAAGCGCTCCTGGGAGCGCGCCAAATTGGTCACCAGTCCTTGCATCGAGCGCACCAGGCCGGTGAATTCGTGGATCGCACTGTCAGTGGTGGTCTGAAAGCGGGGCATCAACTCATTCACCGTGATCTGCTCCACCGCGCTCACCAGGTTGGTTTGCACGTCGGTCACTTTGAGGTAGAAGTAGCCGAAAAAGAGGTAGCAGACGATAGCGGTGATGGTGGTGGAGAGCGCGGTGGACATGCCGTGCACCACCATTCCCATGCCGCCGGAGCTGACCGCGTTGGAGAGCATGTCGGAGGCGCCCGATTAGGGCGATCGAGAGCGACACGATGGTGCCGAACACACCGGTCAGGATCAGCACGTTGTTGATGAATTTTGGCAGGCTATTGCGGGTGCTCTCGTTGGCCAGCAGGGTGGCGGCCAGCGAGCCGTGGTTGATCGGGCAGTTGGCCTTGTGCAGCCCCATCATGGTGCGGTAGCGCATCGCGATGATAGACTTTCTGGCGATGTTTTCCAGCGGGTCGCGCTGGCCTTCACGCAGGTTGCGCAGGAAGCGGATCAGGTCATTCTCTTCACGGCTATAGTGGGCGAAGATGGTGATCATGCGCAGGATGCCGACAAAAAACAGCAGCACGATGGC
>AASF01001429.1 GCA_000168735.1 Candidatus Endoriftia persephone str. Hot96_1+Hot96_2
CCTTCGTCATCGATTACTGCAGCGAACCATCCTTGAACAGGCTGACCTCGATGCTGCTGGCGTAGACGGCGACTGCCTCATCCACGCTGTTGTCGATCACCTCCTGCGCCAGATGGTTGGGGCGGCTGGTGTCGGTATACATGCCCGGTCGTTTGCGGACCGGATCCAGGCCACTCAGGACCTCAATCGCCGAGGCGTCGTAGCTAGCACTCATGGAGACAATTCAACTGTTTGATAAACCTTATCGTTTACAGAAACCTGACCAGAATTCTACACNATTCCCACTCCTGCTCATGCGAGCAGACCCCATTGACCGGCACAAACCGCCTGGGGTAGCTTTACGCCACCCCAACTACTAGTAAACAGCTGTGCCCGAGAAGAAGGAAAGACCCCCCCCTTCGAAGAGGCGCTTGCCGAACTCGAATCCCTGGTCGAGACCCTGGAGAGTGGCTGAGCTGCCGCTGGAGGAGTCGCTAAAGACCTTCGAGCGGGGCTGTGGAGCTGACCCGCAACTAGCAAAAGGCCCTCGATGATGCAGAGCAGAAGGTCAGAATCCTCAGCAACGAGGGCGGCGCAAACGGAGCCTTTCGAACGTGAGCAGTAACACCGTCTTGAGGGAGTTCATGCTGTTCTGCCAAAATCGGGTAGAACATGCGCTGGATAAGAGCCTGCCTGCCCGAGAGCACATCCCCCGCTCGCCTCCATTCAGGCGATGCGCTACCCAGTGCTTGGCGGCCGGCAAACGCATCCGCCCGATTCTCACCTACGCCACCGGTCAGGCACTCGGCGTAGAGATCAACCAGCTCGACACCGCCGCCTGCGCAGTAGAAATGATCCACGCCTACTCGCTGGTACACGACGACCTGCCGGCAATGGACGACGACGAGCTGCGCCGAGGCCGCCCCACCTGCCATAAGGCCTACGACGAGGCCACCGCAATCCTGGTCGGCGATGCGC
>AASF01001428.1 GCA_000168735.1 Candidatus Endoriftia persephone str. Hot96_1+Hot96_2
ACCGGGACTCGATAGGTTTCCGACAGGTTGAATGCCTCCACCGCCAGGTCGTTACACTCCTGCGGTGAATCTGGGCAGAGAGCAATAATCCGGTAGTCGCCGTGTGATCCCCAGCGTATCTGCATCATATCCTGTTGGGCGGGGAGGGTCGGCAGCCCGGTAGAGGGGCCGGCACGCTGGACGTCGGCGATCACCATGGGCGTCTCCGTCATGACGGCCAGGCCGATATTTTCCATCATCAATGAGAGGCCGGGACCCGAGGTCACCGTCATCACCTTTCGTCCACCCCAGGCGCCGCCAACCAGGGCAGCGATGGACGCAATCTCATCCTCCATCTGGATGAACAGGCCACCAGCAGCAGGACAACGTTCGGCGAAGCGTTCGGCGGTCTCGGTCGAGGGCGTGATCGGATAGCCAGCGAAGAAGCGACATCCGGCCGCCAGCGCCCCTTCGGCAAGTGCGTGATCGCCGTCGAGGAAGTGAGAGCCCTCGAGTACGCCTTTTGGGTCGGCGGCAGTCTTACGCATTCTCATTCTCCTCGTGTTCCGCCTTGCGGGTGACGTAAATGGCGAATTCCGGACAGATCGTCTGGCAGAAATCACAATTCCTGCAATCATCCGGCGATTTGACGAACGGGGGATGATATCCCTTGGCGTTATATTCAGATGACATGGCGAGGGCATCGGTCGGGCAATAATTGACGCAGAAGCCGCATCCCTTGCACCAAGACTTGTTGATGGTGACAACGCCGGTGATCTCTTTGATTTTGCCGAATGCCATCGTTGTTTTCCTCAGAGCAGACCCTTCCCGGCCAGCAGGGGGGCGGGAGGTGTGTGATGGAGATCCAGCCTCAGTACCGACTCGGAACCCCCGAGGGCGATGGCCATCAGCTGTGAGAAATAAACGACCGGCATGGTATGGAAGTCAGAATGGAGCTTCAGAGTTGTCTCCTGACGGTGGTCCAGATTGAAGGCGCACAGGGGACAACTGACTGCTACGGTGTCCGCACCCTGCGCCATTGCGGCACCCAGGATCCCGTAAGTCTTGTCGGCGACGATTTCGGGCTTGTCGACGGTCTGGGTGGGCGCCACAGCGACTCAGTCTTATGACTGAAATCCACTGGCTCGCCACCCAGGGGCCCGTAATCAGATCCTCAAGCACACTGGGGTTCTCGGTGTCGTCGATTGCCGCTTCATTGGGCCGCACCAGCATGCAGCCGTAATAACAGGCCACGCGCTAGACCTTCGAGGGGCTTGACGACCCGCTCGCGGATGGCATCGAATCCGATCTGATCACGCACCACCTCCAGAACATGGCAGGACGTCGACATCCCCTTCGTAATCGACCGGCTCGTCATACATGAAGGCATTCATGCGGGCCAGGTTTTCTTCATTGGTTCGGGCGCGATGATTGGCCCGTTTGAGGGTATTGAAACACATGGAGCACCCGGTCATGAGCTGCGAGTTCCCCCCCTCTCTTGGCGCGGATCAGGTTGCGGATCGGCGCCACCTGGCGCATCAGATCGTCCGCGGAGAGGGAGTAGACGGTGCCGCAGCAGTTCCAGCGTTCCAGCTCCACCGCCTCCACCCCAAGCCGGTCCATTGCGTACAGAGTGGAATCCTCGAAGTTCCGGGCGTGGTTCTTTAGGGTGCAACCGGGATAATAGCTGAGCTTCATGGGAATCCTACGAGGTGAACTTTCTCATGCTGCCGATGAGAGCAATGGGTGGAATGGCGCGCAGATCCTCTGCGGAAATCTTGTCCCACTTGCAGGGTGATCCTGCCGTGCGCGCAGCTTTACCTGGCGCAGGGACTCGATCAATTCGGCGATCCGAACCCCCTTGGGACAGCGCGTATTGCAGGTCAGGCAGGAGACACAGAGCCAGATCGCCTCGCAGTTAAGCAGA
>AASF01001427.1 GCA_000168735.1 Candidatus Endoriftia persephone str. Hot96_1+Hot96_2
GATCAAGCCGGGCATGCGGGTCGTGGACCTGGGTGCGGCGCCGGGTGGCTGGTCACAAGTGGCGCGTGATTTGGTGGGGGAGAAGGGCAGAGTGGTCGCCCTGGATATCCTCGAGATGGACCCGATTGCCGGTGTCACCATCATTCAGGGTGATTTCCGAGAGGAGGGGCCGCTCGCGCAGCTGCGTGAGCAGCTCGCCGGCGAGCCGGTGGACCTTGTAATTTCCGATATGGCGCCCAATGTTACGGGTATGGTCACTGTGGATCAGCCGCGCTCCATGTATTTGTGCGAACTGGCGCTCGATTTTGCCAAGGAGGTGCTGCGACCTGGGGGTGGCTTCGTGGTAAAGGTGTTCCAGGGAGAGGGTTTTGACGACTATCTGCGCGAGATGCGCCAGGCCTTTGGCCGGGTGGTGAGCCGCAAACCCCGCTCGTCTCGGGCCAAAAGCCGCGAGATTTACGCTGGTAGCCGGGAACTTCAAGTTATAGTACGGTACCAAGCTGCCTGTAAGCCGGCGTTTCCTGATC
>AASF01001426.1 GCA_000168735.1 Candidatus Endoriftia persephone str. Hot96_1+Hot96_2
GATCAACTACATCCCGGTCACCAACCTGGACGAGGCGTTGATCCGCAGCCGATTTGGCGAGCCCGACTCGCAGATCCCGGAGGGTGATTCTGGGGTGATGCACTGGATCTATCCGGCGCAGGGTCTGAGTATCAGCCTCAACCCGGAGGGTAAAGAGGTGCTGCAGTACACCAACCCCGCAGCGATAGAAACGCTGATCGAATCGATCAAAAACAACGCCGCTCAACCCTCGTCCTGATCCTCGGCATCGGGCATACGCCGCTCCGGGGAGCGGCGTTTCTTCTTCGGGTCAGCATCATCGTCCATCAGGATGCGGTGGGCCTCACCCTCGAGGTCATCGAACTGCCCACTGCGGGCGGCCCAAAATAGCACCACCACCGCCACCAGGCCGAGGAAGATCATGCCCGGAATCAAACCATAGATAACTTCCATCCAATACCCCCAAGTTAATCTAATAATTCTAGCGGGAGTCGACACCGCGGAAGCAGGGTGCGAATGCGGGCCGCATTGCTGATCACTGCCAGCGAACTGATCGGCATCGAGATCGCCGCCACCAGCGGTGTCACCACCGCCGCCATCGCCAGCGGCACCATGATGATATTGTAGAGGATCGAGATACCGATATTCTGGCGGATGGTGCGCAGAGTGCGCCGTGACAACCCGGTCGCCAGCCGCACCTTCTCCAGCTCACTGCTCATCAACACGATATCGGCGCTGGCGATGGAGACATCGGTGCCCGATCCCATGGCAATGCCGACATCGGCGCGTACCAGCGCCGGCGCATCATTGACGCCATCCCCCACCATCGCAACCTTGTGGCCGTCCCGCTGCAGTCCGGCGATCACCTGATCCTTCTGCTCGGGCAGCACCTCGGCGATCACCTCCATTCCGCCCAGACGCTCAGCGATCGCCTCCGCCGTCTGGCGCCGGTCACCGCTCAGCAGGGTCAGCTGCATCCCCTCCGCCTTCAGGTTAGCGATCAGCTGCGGCGCGTCGGGCCTGATCCGATCTTCGATGCCGATCAGCAGTTGCTCTTTGCCATCCAGCGCCAGATGGATCACCCCCACTCCCTGGGCCTGCAACTCCTGCTCGGACTGATCCAAATTACTCAGACGCGTTACCTCTGAGCGCTCCATCCAGGCAGAACTGACTGCAATCAACTCGCGCCCGGACACTTCGTCGCTGATCCCCATGACTGGGTGGTTTATGAAACTGTTGACCGAAATCTTGCGGTAG
>AASF01001425.1 GCA_000168735.1 Candidatus Endoriftia persephone str. Hot96_1+Hot96_2
TATCCTCGTCGAGCATCGGTACGATCAGCACCGAGCCGCTGCTGCCGCCAAGCAGCCGTTCGTGGGTGCGGCGCTCACCGTTGGCGTATTCGATCTCCATCTCCTCGACACGGAAGATGCGGGACTGGACTACTTGGCGGCGGCTGAGGATCTTTGGTTTTTGTGGCATGATCGAGCTCGTTTCGTTGCAACCAGCTGGGGTGGCACAGCCTAACATGGAGCCGACTTTTGACGATGATTGACTGGCAGCAAATCGATACCGTGTTGCTCGACATGGATGGCACCCTGCTTGATCTGCACTTCGACAACCACTTCTGGCTGGAGTACGTGCCACAGCGTTACGCAGAGGCACGTGGTCTGGAATATGCGGAGGCCAAGGATCAGCTGATGGCTCGCTATAAGAGCATCGAGGGGACTCTGGAGTGGTACTGTGTCGACCACTGGAGCCGCGAGCTGGGGCTCGATATTGCGCTGTTGAAGGCGGAGCTGGAGCATCTGATCCAGGTGCATCCGCATGTGGTCGATTTTCTCGATCAGCTGATGTGCGCCGGTAAGCGCCGGGTGTTGGTGACCAACGCCCACCAGAAGGCGTTGGCGTTGAAGATGGAGCGGACCCGCCTGGCGGGCTTTTTCGATCACATCGTCACCGCCCATGATCTGGGTCTGCCGAAGGAGGATCCTGCGTTCTGGGATAAGCTGCAGGCACTGGAGCCGTTTGATCGTGAACGCACCCTGTTTGTTGATGACAGCCCCTCGGTGCTTGCATCGGCCCGGGGCTATGGCATCCGCTGGCTGCTGGCGATCCTCAAGCCAGACTCCAAGGGGCCGCTGCGTGAGGCGGGAGAGATCCCAGCCATTCACGACTTCTCCGAGGTGATGGCGGGTCTGCGTTCGGTCTGCTGATCAGCTCTTTTTGGCGTCCTGGCTGGCGCTGATCTGTGCCAGCATCTGCTCCATCCGCTGTAGCCGTTCATCCATCTGCAGGGTGCGCGTCTCGATGTTGTGCACCTCGCCGGCCTCGCCCTCGCCGGTATCCCGGGCGAACTGCTCATGCTCCCGTTGCAGGGTCTCCAGCACGATGCCGATCATCATGTTCAGGAAAACGAAGGCGACGATGAAGATGAAGGAGAGATAGTAGCTCCAGCTCAGTGGATAGACGGCCATGGTCTCGTACATCACGTCGGTCCAGTCCTCGAAGGTGGCGACGCGGAACAGGGTCAGCATGGCGATGGTGATGTTCTCCCACAGCTCCGGGTTGATGGTGTGGAAGAACATGCTGCCCGCTGCGGCGTAGATATAGCAAGATGATGAACATCAGCAGCGAGACGTAGCCCATGCGCGGGATCGCGGTGACAAAGGCGTTCAGCAACACCCGTAGCTCCGGGATGATGGAGATCAGCCGCAGCACCCGGAAGATGCGCAGCAGTCGCCCGAGTAGCGCCGCCTCACTATCCTCCACCGGAATTAGGCTGGCCACCACGATGATGAAATCAAAGACATTCCAGGCCTTGCTGAAGAAGCGTTTCAGACTCTGCTCGGCGATTATGCGGATGCTGATTTCCAGCAGAAAGAACAGGGTAATGCCGATATCGAGGATTGCGAAGACTCTGCTCAGAGTCGGCGGGATGGCGTAGGTCTTGGCGCCGATTACCATCGCTGAGATCAGGATCACCAGGATTACGAAGGTCTCGAAGCCCTTGTTTTCGCGGATTGAGATGAAACGGTTCTGGAGGCTGGCTGCGCTGAGGTTCATGGGGTTCGGGGTGGCTGGAGTTCGGATTTTCGGGTCGCGGATTATAGCTGCTGCCGCGGAAAAATCACGTGGCCGTTGGCTCAGATTGGGGTATGGGTTCAGCAGGCAGATCGGCTTACGACTGCAATGCAGTGTGGGGCGCTGCTGTTTGGCTCAGCCTCTTGCGTGGTTTTCTACTCGCGCTGCTGACGACCTATCGTCCCCAGGTCTTGAAGCGTTTTTTACAGTAGTCGAGTAGCTCACGGTAGTTGCGGAAGTGGAGCTCGAAGCCCGCTTCCGCCCGGGGCGTCGAGTTCGCACCAGTCGTTGCTGTAGTCGCGACAGATCTGCGGGCGCTCG
>AASF01001424.1 GCA_000168735.1 Candidatus Endoriftia persephone str. Hot96_1+Hot96_2
CGGTATCGCCCTTCAAACAGAACCGCTACAAGCTCAGCTACTATCTACCACTGCACCTGGAGCAGCAGTCGTTGGTGAAAAAGATAGAGTGCACGCTTTCAGCAGTATGGTGTCGCCGCCAACCTGATTCTCAGCGTCGATGAGCCGGCTGGCGTTGGCCTGCTCGATATCCTTCCGCGCCGAGCCAGCAAGCTGCATGCAGTAGAGTTCCTGCGAGATTATCTCGGCATCCCGCGCCATCAGACCCTGTTTGCCGGTGATAGCGGTAACGATCTGCCGGTGCTGGCGAGCCCGATCCCCTCGGTGCTGGTCGCCAACGCCATGCCCTCAGTGGTAGAGGATGCGATCGCCGCCAGTCGCATCAACGGTACCCTCCCTGCACTCTACCTGGCCAGCGGCGGGCTTTTCGGCATGAATGGCAACTATAGCGCCGGCATTCTGGAGGGCGTCGCCCACTTCCACCCCGAGTTGCAGCCACTGATCGAGGGGGTCGAGAGTCATCTCTAGATCCGGCTCCAGTCAGATAGGGCCGTGCAAGCAGGCGCGATGTCCGATTGCCGAGTTATCCAGACAAACCACCCAATAAGCTGAGGCAGAAATGGAATCACACCCGATCATCTTTGGCGAAGTGCTGTTCGACTGCTTTGAAGATGGCAGCCGTGTGTTGGGCGGTGCCCCCTTCAATGTCGCCTGGCATCTGCAGGCATTGGGCGCAGCCCCCCGTCTTCATCAGCCGCGTGGGGGACGACTCGCTGGGGCGTCGGATCCGCGACACCATGCAGCAGTGGGGGTTGAGCAGCGCCGCGCTGCAGCTCGACTCTGCCCACCCCACCGGCAGCGTCGAGGTGACCATCCAGGATGGCGAGCCACACTTCGAGATTGTCGCCGCAGCGCGCCTATGACTTCATTCAGGCCAATGCGCTACCACCGCTCGAGGCCACCCTGATCTACCATGGCAGTCTGGCGCTACGCCAGCCCCACTCGGCCAGCGCCCTCGCCAGTCTGAAACAGAGCCATCCAGCCCCGATCTTCCTGGACGTCAACCTGCGCCCCCCTTGGTGGAATGCGGAATCGATCAACCAGATGCTGGATGACGCTACCTGGGCCAAGCTCAATGATGACGAGGTGAATACCCTGCTGCCGGGCAGCAAGAACCTGCAGAACAAAGCGGAGCACCTGCTGCAGTGCCATCAACTCGAGCTGATCATCGTCACCCGCGGTAGCCAGGGCGCGTTTGCACTGAACAGCCAGCAGCACCACGCCGAGATCGTTCCCACCAGCGACACCAGGGTGGTCGACACAGTGGGTGCCGGTGACGCCTTCGCCAGCATCTGCATCCTGGGGCTGCTCAGGGACTGGGATCTTGCCAGCATGCTGAGCCGCGCCCAGGTGTTTGCCTCGCTGATCGTCGGCATGCGTGGCGCAACCGTGCGGGATACCGCCCTCTACCAGAGACTGAAACAGCAGTGGGGACTCTGATACCCTGCCCCACCCCAACATAAAAGAAGCCAAGCATGTACGAACAGGTCGCCCACTCCCTACTGAACGAGATCCTCGACCGCCTCAAGCCGGAGATCCGGCGCCAGGATCTGCGCCACTTCTACACTCGTCTCGGCGCCAACTTCTACGCCATCCACAGCCTGTTCCACTTGCTCTACGGCAAGCGTAGCGACTTCACCGAACAGATGATC
>AASF01001423.1 GCA_000168735.1 Candidatus Endoriftia persephone str. Hot96_1+Hot96_2
GATCAGATAGGCCGCCTGCGGCAGCGCCTCGATCATCTCACTGCCGAAGGCATCCTCGTAGCAGATCGACATACCGACCTGGGTGCTCCCCCACCTGCATCAGCGGCTGAGCCGAGCTGCCATGGGCAAAGTCCGACATCGGGATGGTCAGGAAATCGACCAGCGAGCCCGAGCCAATCCTTGAGCGGCAGATACTCAGTAAACGGCACCAGATGACGCTTGTGGTAGTGGGCTCGGCTCACTGCCCAGGCTCACCATCGCGTTATAGTAGGCCTTGGCTCTCCGGGTCCATCTGCACCACACCGAACACCAGATTGTGACCCTGCTCCTGCAGCAGCCGATGCATGCCCTGTAGAAAAGGCTCCTCCACCTGGAACTGAAACGCCGGCACCGCGGTCTCCGGCCAGAGGATCAGATCCGCATCCAGGTGGCGGCGGGTCTCCTTGGCGTAGTGGATCAGGGTCGGTGCCAGTTGCCCCAGCTTCCACTTCTCAGCCTGGGGGATGTTACCCTGCACCAACGCCACCCGGATCGGCTCGCCCTCGGGGTGGCTCCACTCGATCTGGCTGACGCCCCAGGCTGCCACCCAGAGCACTCCCAGCATCGCCAGCGCCTTGAGTCGGGTACGCCGCGCCGTTGTGATCAGGATCAACACCAGCAGGCCGGCGCTGAAGGCCGCCGCCCAGCTGACGCCAAGGCTGCCAAACAGCGGCCCCAGCCCGCCCAACGGTGAATCGATCTGAGCATAGCCCAGCTGCAACCAGGGGAAGCCGCTGAGGAACCAGCCGCGCAGCCACTCGATCAACACCCAGGCGGCGGGGAACAGCAGGCTAAGGCGCAGCCGTTTAGCGACCGGGATACGGCTCACCAACCAGCCCAGCAGGCCGTAGTAGAGGGCCATCACCGAAACGGACAACCCCGTAACCAACAGCGGCAGAAACCAGCCCACATCGCCAAACTGGGCTAGGCTGACATGCAGCCAGGTGACACCGCTGCCCATCAGCCCAAGACCGTAGAGCAGCCCCAGGCGGAAGCCACTATCGCGGCCGGCATGCAGCCAGAGCCAGAACAGCAGGGCTGGTCCGGCAATCGCCAGCGGCCATAGATTGAATGGTGCAAACCCCAGGGTGGTGAGCGCCCCCGCCAGCAAGGCCAGCAGCCTCCCCCTGCGCAGCAGCGCGGTACGCGCATCATGCAACATGGGACTACTCTTCCTGGGGAGGGGCGGCACTCTGCAGCAGGGTCAGACTGAGCAGGTGCAGACGGCGGCTGTCGGCGCGCATCACCCGGAAACGGAAGCGGCCGATATCCACCGACTCATCTTTTTTTGGCAGATGGCCGAAGGCGTTAACCACCAGCCCACCGACAGTATCGAATTCGT
>AASF01001422.1 GCA_000168735.1 Candidatus Endoriftia persephone str. Hot96_1+Hot96_2
TTAGCGGCCGCGAATTTCGCCCTGATCAACCAGCGGGAGCCCATTTCCCATGCAGCGTCGTACAGCACAGGTGCGAGCGCAATACCCTCGAGACCCAGATCAGCATCAGTCTGAATCTGGATGGTACAGGTCAATCGAGCTTTGAGACTGGCGTGCCGTTTCTCGACCACATGCTCGATCAGGTGGCCCGCCACGCGCCTGATCGATCTACAGATCCAGGGCCAAAGGCGATCTGCACATCGATGCCCACCACACAGTGGAGGATATCGGCATCACCCTCGGCTCAGGCGCTGGCTGAGGGCGGTGGGCGACAAGGCGGGGGCATCCGTCGCTATGGGCACGCCTATGTGCCGCTCGACGAGGCGCTCTCCCGCGTCGTCGTCGACTTCTCCCGGCCGCCCCGGCCTCGAGTACCAGGTCGACTTTACCCGCGCACGCATCGGTGAGTTCGACGTGGATTTGTTTCTGGAGTTTTTCCCAGGGGTTGGTCAACCCATGCCGGCATCACCCTGCATATCGACAACCTGCGCGGCATCAATGCCCATCATCAGGCGGAGACGGTGTTCAAGGCCCTGGGCCGGGCGCTGCGCCATGGCGCTGGAACCCGACCCGCGCATGGCGGAGGCGATCCCTTCCACCAAGGGTTCGCTCTAAACCATTTTGTAACTCAGACAGGCAGTTTTTGAATGGCACAAAGCATCGTTGTCATCGACTATGGCATGGGAAACCTGCGCTCGGTCGCCAAAGCGGTGGAGCATGTGGTGGGCGAGGATGAT
>AASF01001421.1 GCA_000168735.1 Candidatus Endoriftia persephone str. Hot96_1+Hot96_2
GAATCCGCTCAAACGCAGAGAACTCCGGCTCGGCCAGCCGCAACGCCGCATGGGCAGCGAGATAACGGCTGCGCTCACTACTGGCCTGGCCGGCCTTGCGCTGCGTCACAACAAGCTGACGCAGCCAGTAGTCGCGTTTGGCAGACTGATCCTGCTGCTGGTAGAGCTCGACCAGCCGCTGGCGCGCCTCCATCGCCGGGCTCCTGTGGCTCAGGGAAACGCTTCACATAGCGCTTGAAGGCAGTCACCGCCTGCTTTCCGCTGCCGGCCCTGCTGGTAGAGCTCCGCTGCCTGCCAGGCAGCCTGGCGCCTGCACATCGATCGCCTGGGGGGTGGCGGCGACCCGCTCAAAGGCAGCGGCAGCCTGCAGCGGCTGCTTATCCTGCAGATAAACCAGCGCCAGTTTGCGCTGCACATCAGCAATCGACTCATGTTTGGGATAGCGACGACGAAACGCCTCCAACACCTCGGCCGCCTCGGCCCAACGACTTGCCGCGATCAGGCTGGCGGGCAGCATCGTATTCGGGCGGTGGCACGGATCGTCGCCCCGGGGCACCACCTGGCCGACGCGCAGAAAGTGCCGGGCCGCGGCCGCCGTTGCGCCCTTCTCCCGCTGAGCACGGCCCTGCTGGTAGATGGCGGCG
>AASF01001420.1 GCA_000168735.1 Candidatus Endoriftia persephone str. Hot96_1+Hot96_2
GCTTAGGGTATTCTGATCACGACGTACTCAATGTCGTGGCGGAATCGTTCATCTCCTACCGCGGGAAGAAACCGCGTCCTGGCGTCGTTGAATTGTGGCTCGAAATTCCTCCAAGGTAGATTGGCGATGGAATGTCGACTAAATAGAGCAGCTTGTAAAACAATAAGGCGCTGAGGTTGAGGAGTTTTCCACCCGCAGGCTTTGGACCTATAGCCAGGAGCGGCTAAATATGATCTTGGGTAGGAGAACCGTGAAGGATAATCCTTCAGCTGTAGTAGTTCAGACTTGATCTGACACCACCCTTGAAAAAGGAGAGGGTTACCGGTTTTGATGGAAGTGCTAACTGACCATCGAAACCAAAGAGGTAACCCTCATGCTTCATACTAACGAACAGATCATCAAGCACAAAGTCGGCCTGCTGAACCTGGCCTGAGGAACTTGGCAATGTCTCCAGGGCCTGCAAGGTCATGGGCCTGTCGCGAGACACCTTCTACCGCGACAAGCAGGCTGTTGAGGAAGGCGGCATCGAGTCGCTGCTGAACAAGGATTGGCGCAAACCGAACCCGAAGAAGCGGGTCGATGAGCAAGATAGAGCGCGCGGTGCTTCAGTATGCCATCGACTTCCCGGCGCATGGGCAGATGAGAACCAGCAATGAGCTGCGTAAGCGGGGCGTGTTTGTCTCCCCCAGTGGCGTGCGCAGCATCTGGCTGCGACACAAGCTGGCGTGTTTTAGGGACCGCCTGCGCGCCCTGGAGGAGAAGATGTCCCAGGAGGGCATGATTCTCACCGAAGCGCAGGTCACGGCCCTGGAAAAGAAGAAATACGATGACGAAGCTACCGGTGAGATCGAAACGGCCCATCCGGGCTATCTCGGCTCCCAGGATACCTTCTATGTCGGCACGTTGAAGGGGGTTGGTCGGATCTACCAGCAGACGTTTGTAGACACCTATTCGAAGGTGGCCTTTGCCAAGCTGTATCAGACCAAGACGCCGATCACTGCCGCTGACCTGCTGAACGACCAAGTGTTACCGTTCTTCGAGCGCCACGCACTGCCAATGCTACGCATCCTGACCGACCGGGGCACTGAATACTGCGGCAAGGCCGAGCAGCATGACTATCAACTCTATCTGGCGCTGAATGATATTGACCACACCAAGACCAAGGCGAAATCACCGCAGACCAACGGCATCTGCGAGCGTTTCCACAAAACGATCCTGAACGAATTTTACCAGGTGACATTCAGGAAAAATCTGTACGCTGATCTAGAAAGCCTACAACAGAATCTCGACGAGTGGCTACTGTACTACAATGAGCAGCGGACACATCAGGGAAAGATGTGCTGTGGCCGCACACCATTGGCCACGCTGGAAGACGGAAAACAAATCTGGCAGGCAAAGTTCGTAGGCTGAATTTGACCTGACAGTCACACCATCGGAACCGGTAACTGTCAGATCAGGTCGCGACTACTACATATAATCCTCAATGATGAATTACAAATGGCCTTGTGAGTAAGTGCTTGGGGATTGACCTCTATCACTCAATTTTTTCAATATCTTGGCCAGAATGCGATTTGATAATCGCCAAGGCATCCTCAAGACTTCTGGCTTTGCCAATGTCTGTCTTGCCTCCAAATGAGCCGCTACTTTTCGTAACATAGAACACGCCACTGGAGTCACTAACGTAGTACAAGTTATCCCCACCACCACGAACTACTACCCTTCTTTTTGTCATTTTTCTGCCCTCTAAGCCAGTTAATAATTTTCAGTCCGGATTCTGATCGCTATGCTGCCTGGCCTCAGCAGCAATGATTACTGAATAGTACAGAGCAACCCAACCAATCCATTTACTATATGCCTGATGCTATGTTGTCATTCCTGAACACAAGCTGCACAGCCCAAAGCAATCGCCTCCTCGATGCGAAGC
>AASF01001419.1 GCA_000168735.1 Candidatus Endoriftia persephone str. Hot96_1+Hot96_2
TAGCGGCGCGAATCGCCCTTGATCACGACCCTCATTTGCGTCATCGCATGCTGCTTGAGCGCACGTGAGCGAGTGCTGCAGGAATGTACCGTAGAGGCGCAGATCGAAAACTATCGGGAGGTCTACAGTTCACTGGCTGGAGCGCGATCTGAATGCGACCTTTCATGCTGACATGAATCAGTGCTACGCGGAGTGGGTGGAGAAGCATCAGCTGACCGAAAGCCAGGCCCAGTACCACGCGGAGCGCATGATGACCGAGTGGCGGGTGAATCCTGGTTTTCATCTGCTGCTGCCCTTTCAGAAGGGCGAAGAGGCGGCGCCTTGCCGATACTCTGGATAGTCTGTCACAGCAGCTCTACTCCGGCTGGGGCCTGAGTGTGGTTTCACAGCAGCCCTCACCCGGTGGGTTTTTCGATGAGCTGGATATGGTCGAGTGGGTGCAGGTGGAGGGGAATCTGATGCAAGGCATCAATGCGGTGCTGTCCGACTCCAGCACCGATTGGGTGGCGCTGATCGCCGCCGGCTGACAGGCTCGCCCCCGGATGCGCTGATCTCCTGCGGCGACTACATCAATCTCCATCCCCAGGCGGAACTGCTCTACATAGATGAGGATTGGCTCGACGACAACGGCCAGCGCTACAACCCGCTATTCAAGCCGGAATTCAACCTGGAGTTGCTGCGTTCCATGCCCTATCTGGGGGCCTTTCTGCCGGTGCGTCGCGAGCTGTTGCAGTCGTTGGGTGGTTATGCCGTGGAGCCGGGCGTGGCGCAGTACGATCTGGCGCTGAAGCTGGCGGAGCGGGCGGACGCAGAGACCCTGCTGCATATCCCCAAGGTGCTGCTGCACCGTCAGGATCGCTACCAGCTGGCACGGGATGAGGCGGCGGTGGTGGAGGCGCGTTGTCAGGTGCTGCTGGCACATCTGCAACGCTGTGATATCGATGCCAAGGTGCAGAATGGCATCAGCTTCGGCACCTTTTTTGTCGACTATCCGCTGCTGAGCGAGCCGCTGGTCTCGATCATTCTGCCGTTCCGCGACTTGGAGGGGATCACCAAACCGGCGATCAATACTCTGCTGGAGACGAGCAGCTATGCCAACTTCGAGCTGCTGCTGGTAGACAACGGCAGCCGTGAGCCGAGCTTGCTGGAGTTTGTCCGGCAGCTGGAGCGAAATGATTCTCGGGTGCGGCTGCTGCATGACGATGCCCCCTTCAACTACTCAGCGATCTGCAACCCGGGCGGCGCAGCAGGCCCCAGGGAGATTACCTGTTGTTCCTTGATAGCGACACCATGA
>AASF01001418.1 GCA_000168735.1 Candidatus Endoriftia persephone str. Hot96_1+Hot96_2
CCAGATGCCCTTGATCATCTCATCGTAGGCGGAGGCATCTTTTCCTGAAATGGCCATAACTCTTTAACCTAAAGGTAACAGCTGTAGATCCCGGCTTGAGCCGGACATATCCGCCTAAAGGCAGACCTACAAACGTTTATCCCACTTGGCGTGGGCCCCGTTGATGATACGCACCACCGCCTTGGAGGAGATGGTTTGCACCAGTGATTGCATCGATCTCGTAGGGCGCCGATTTGCTGCCCTTCTTGCACCGCCTTGATCTGCGGGTCCACCGCCAAGCCATCGAAGTTGGCAACGAAGTCCTTGTCCTTAAAAATCTTGTCGCCCAGGCCTGGGGTCTCACGGCTATCCAGGATGCTCCATGCCAACGATCTTGCGCTGCTCCGGCAGATAGCCGTAGAGTAGCTTGATGGTGTCCTGAAAGCCCGGCCCCTCGCCGGCCACCGCATAACCGACCAGATCGCCCTGCTGATTGTAGCCGCCGTAGACCGTATCCTCGTCAGGCGCCCTCCTGGGTGCGTTCGCTCAGCCCGCCATCGCTGTATTGCAGCTTCTTCATGCTGGCCACGCCGGGCAGCACCTTGAACACCGCCGCCTTCAGCTCCGCCGCCTTGTTGGCGGTGATGGTCGGTAGGGTTGCCTCAAAGATGCTGATGATCACCAGCCCCGAGATCAGCCCGGCAAAGGCGACCGAAAGCGCTAGTTTCTGTGGGCTGGGTTCGGCCACCTGTGGTGTCTGCTGCTGCATACTCATGAACGTTCCACTCCCCGGCCAAAGACCCGTGGTTGAGTGTAACGGTCGATCAGCGGCGTCGCCGAGTTCATCAGCAGGATCGCGTACATCATCCCCTCCGGCATGCCGCCGAAGACCCGGATTAACACCACCAGAAAGCCGATGCCGGTACCGAAGATAAGCAAGCCTTTCGGTGACAGTGGCGAGGTCACCGGGTCGGTGGCCATGTAGATCGCCCCCAGCATCATGCCGCCGGAAAACAGCGTAAACAGCGGGCTGGGGAAGCGTGCGCTATCGACCATAAAAAGGATCAAAGAGAAGAGTCCGGGGGGTGACAAAGATGCTGACCGGAATACGCCAGTCGAGATCGCGTCGCCACCAGAGCCAGAGCCCGCCGAGCATCAGCAGCAGGCCACTAGTCTCGCCCAGCGAGCCGGCGGTGTTGCCGATGAACAGTGACCAGAACTCGCTGGATTGGTGCTCAAATTTCATCATGCCGAGTGGGCTGGCGGTGGTGAGGCTGTCCCAGGTCCCCTGCATCAGCGGCGCAGCGAAGGTGCTGGAGTAGAGGTCGAAGAAGTGCTCACGGCCCTGAGCCGGGTACCAGGTGGTCATGGCGATGGGGAAG
>AASF01001417.1 GCA_000168735.1 Candidatus Endoriftia persephone str. Hot96_1+Hot96_2
GATCAGCTGCGGGCCAAAGCGCAGGTGGGAGACGGTGGTTGAGCCCGCCTTGCGCGAGTCGTAGACGAAGTAGCCTATGGGCGTACAGCTCGGTGTTCTCGCCGATGATCTTGATGCTGTTTTTGTTGGCGCCAACCGTACCATCGGGAGCCGAGGCCGAAGAACAGGGCGCGGGTGACATCCTCGCCCTCGATGTTGAACTTGGGGTCGAACTCAAGGCTGGTATGGGTCACATCGTCTGTGATGCCGATGGTGAAGTGGTTCTTCGGCGCTGCCTTGGCCAGCTCATCGAACACCGCCTTGGCCATCGCCGGGGTGAACTCCTTGGAGGAGAGGCCGTAGCGGCCACCGATCACCCGCGGCAGGTTGCTGATCGTGCCCTGGGTGTAGGCCTCCATCAGCAGCGTCATGATCTCTTGATAGAGCGGTTCGCCGTTGGCGCCGATCTCCTTGGTGCGGTCTAGTATCGCGAGCGACTTTACGCTGCTGGGCAGCACCGCCAGCAGATCATCGGCGGGGAAGGGGCCGGAACAGGCGAACCTGCAGCACACCCAGCCGTTCATCCTGAGCGTTGAGCTGCTCGACGGTCTGCTGCACCGTCTCGGATGCCGGAACCCATGATGATGACCACCCGCTCCGCCTGTGGATCGCCAAAATACTCATAGAGGCTGTATTGGCGGCCGGTGAGCTCGGCGAAGCGGTTCATGGTCTGCTGCAGGATGCCGGGGATGCGCTCGTAGTAGGGGTTGGCGCTCTCGCGGCCCTGGAAATAGACATCCGGATTCTGTGCAGTGCCCGCGGATGAAGGGGTTGTCTGGGTTGAGGGCGCGCTGGCGGTGGGCGATCACCAGGTCTTCATTGATC
>AASF01001416.1 GCA_000168735.1 Candidatus Endoriftia persephone str. Hot96_1+Hot96_2
TAGCGGCCGCGATCGCCCTTGATCCGGCCGATCCTTGCTGACCACCATCACCACCTTTCTTGGCATCTCACCGCTGATCGGGGTCGCCACCGGGCAGACCGCGTTTCTCGCGCCGATGGCGGTGAGCCTGGGGTTTGGGTTGCTGTTCGCCACCGGGTTGATCCTGCTGACGCTGCCCTGTTTCTACCTGATTGCGGATGATCTGCGGGGGGCTATGGGTCGTGATGCGTCGTCATAGGCCGGGCCCTGCCCGACATTCGGCGGCCACGGGCCACCCTATATCCGTGCGGTTTGATTAGTTGTGATTTGTCGGGGTGTCGTACGCGGAGCCCCGGCAGCTCAGCCGCGGCAGATCACCTGCACGGTAAACCTTGCTGCGTACTCGGCGATATCTGGGCGCTTTTTGTAGCGGGTCTCGTAGGAGTTGCGGGTAACGAACTTGATCTGGTTGGTCTTCAACAGTTTCTTGATCTCTTTTGCCTTGAGGGCGAAGTGGATGTTGGGGGCGAGTGCACCGCTGTAGTCGGCCTGGCGCAGCGCGATCTCATTGCTCTGCAGGATGCCGGTGACCAGACCGTTGCGGTCGAGCCATCGGACTGCCGCTGTTGCCGGGTTGCACCGGCAGGGTGACCTGAAACAGTCGGCCATCGCCGCGGATGCCGGTCAGGGCGCTGATGCTGCCGCCGTTGAGATTGATTGGCTGGTGGAGGATCTCTGGTAGTGGATAGCCGACGCTGAGCATCTCCTCGCCGAGCCGTACCGAGAGGTCATTATTGATGAAGCGGGCATGGTTTTTGGTTTTCAGGCCGGTCTCCAGTACCGCGATGTCGCTCAGCTTGTGGTTGAACTTTAGCCTGGCGCGATGCTCCTTACCATCCTTCAGAATGCTGATGGTGAGGCACCCCGGCAACCTGCTCGTTGCTGGCCAGCACCTGCCCCCGAGTGGTTGGAGGGAAGAAGCCCGCTGGCCGGTGGAGATCAGTCTCAAGCCCCTTCTTACTGGTGAGGTCTTCGAAGCTGAGCGGCTTTGGCGGCTGCTGTGCGAGATAGTTGAGCATACGCTGGCCGCGTTCGCGGAACAGCTCATCGAAGTAGTTCGACCATCGCCCTCCGGAGTAGGCCGTTGTAGAAGGCGTTTTCGTCGGTGATCAAGGGGG
>AASF01001415.1 GCA_000168735.1 Candidatus Endoriftia persephone str. Hot96_1+Hot96_2
CGAATGAATTAGCGGCCGCGAATCGCCCTTGATCCCCGTCCATCATAATCTTCAAACCGCCCTTGAACTCATTGGTGCTGTAGGTTGCCATGACATCCTCGAATACTTTGGGAAATTCGCGGCGCACATCATACCTGAGAGTGCGCCATCTTTGCAGGGTCACGCCCTGGCAGACAGCCCTTGGCCGGGGCCTTTACCCACCCCCAGGCGCTGTTTGAGTTCCTACAACTCGACCCTGGCCCTGCTGCCTGGCGTGCGCTGCAGGCCGCCACAACCTTCCCGCTACGAGTACCGCTGGGCTACGCGGCGCTGATGCGCAAGGGCGACCCCGCCGACCCGCTGCTGCGCCAGGTGCTGCCACTGGCCCAGGAGCTGCAGGACCAAGCGGGCTTCGATACCAATCCGGTGGGCGATTCTGCAGGCCGAGGCACTGCCCGGTCTGCTGCAGAAGTACCGGGGACGAGCGCTATTGATCGCCACTGGCGCCTGTGCCCATTCAACTGCCCCCGCTACTGGCCTTCCCCGCCCGGNCCCACTTAACCCCTACCAGCAGGGTTTCAGCCACACCGCGCCAGCAGCGACAGATCCTTCGAGCATCTACGCCGGGACGAATCACTCAGCGAGGTGATCCTCAGCGGCGGCGACCCGCTGCTGCTGGACGAACGGCGTCTCGCCGGCTGGCTTGATGACCTCGCAGCGATCCCCCATCTGCGGCGTTTGCGTCTGCACAGCCGCCTGCCGGTGGTGCTGCCGGAGCGGATCAGCGAATCGCTCGCCCACCTGCTCACCGCTTCCCGACTG
>AASF01001414.1 GCA_000168735.1 Candidatus Endoriftia persephone str. Hot96_1+Hot96_2
CCTTGATCACTATACAAGATTCGGCCGCTGATTATCTCACTCGCTTATACAAAAAAAGGAAGTCGCCTGCATGCCCACAAACACTCTTCGCCTCGGACTTTCTGGCAGCCTATTACTTATCAGTTCTATGTCACCAGCAGAGGTTTTACTGTTTGATGATTTTGATAACAATAGCCTGAACACTCAGGTCTGGAATCAAGGAAGTTGGCATCTTGGTCGCACTCAACTGGGCAATCAACCAAGTTTCGACAATGATGGTGAAACCAGCTATCTCTCATTAAAACTGGATAGCTACAACCCGAATGAACCAGGACAAACTTTATATGGTAGCGAGATATACAGTCTGGATAAGTTTGATGTCGGCACAGGATTGGAAATCGAAGCTCGACTACGCGCCTCCGCCATGCCCGCCGGATTGATCGCATCCTTATTTGCCTATGCACAAGACCAACAAGGCTTTGCAGATGAAATCGACATTGAGATACTTACCGCCCAACCTAACAATACTTTTCTTGCAACCAGCTGGAACGACTGGGGACACCCTGACAGTAATTACGGAGACGGCATACATCATGCGGGTTCATTGTTGAGCCTGGCAGACTATGATTACCAAAACTGGCAAACTTATAGCATACGCTGGTACCCTGAACGCATAGAATGGTATCTCAATGGCAAGCTAGTTAAACAGCAAAACAACCCTGTACCCAATCTAGCTCTATCAATACGCAGCAACTTCTGGGCAGCTAATAACGACTGGCAGAATGCTTACAGTGCAGATTTGGCCGCCACGCCAGATTTCGCCAACAACCAGCAATTTCATTACGACATTGACTACATTAAAGTCAGTCGCATCTCAGATAACAGCACCAGCAGCCCTTTGGCGCCATTGGAAATATCACGCGACTATCATCTCCAGATGGAATACCGGCTATTGTGAAAACGTAAGAATTCATAACCCCGGACAGCCGCACTCGTGACTGGTCTATTGAGTTGATCATCAATGGCACACTGAGCCATGCATGGAACGCACAAGTCAGCATGCTTGAAGAAGGCCTGCTTAATGCTCAGAACTCGACTCTAGCTGGCAACGCCACCACATCTTTTGGTTATTGCATTAAACAGTCCTAAACGCGCCATGTCCAATAGCGACCTGATTATTACTCGCAAAGTGACCACAGACTGGGGAACGGGATATTGCGAAGACATACAAATCACCAATCCCAATGACGCCATTGGCATCTGGCAAATCAGCTTGCCAATCACAGGCTCACTTAAAAACCATTGGAGCTCCAACATGTCACAGACTGACAACCAAATTCAAGTCAGCGGGGTGAATTGGAACGAAAAACTCAACCCATTGGCATCAACCACCGTCGGTTATTGTGCCAACAAATAAGGCTCTTTATGGAATTGTGCAGGTAGATTCGACGAATCCCCTAAAAGGGTCGACTTATTCCGAGCTTCCTTAACAAATTGATTCAGACAGAGGCCGCATTGATGACAATCGAGCGGTTAAAGCCCGACTGGGCAAAACTGATCCTTGTTAATTCGCTCTTATTCAAACGAAACTCCCACTAATAAAGCCAGCCTTCTTTGAAGGCTGGCTTCGTAGGTTGCCTTGGCGAAACTGGTCCCGCCCCAGCAAGTAGACCGCTATTTGATCTCGTAAGGACCGATATCCGGCGCGAACCCGAGCCAATGCCGGCAATCAGCATCGACATCCATCGGGTTCGATGGATCGTCATCCGCGCTGGCGCAGTGCACACCGGCGAT
>AASF01001413.1 GCA_000168735.1 Candidatus Endoriftia persephone str. Hot96_1+Hot96_2
GCCCTTAGCTTGGCTGATCACTGGCTGTTGCGGATGAAGTGCGCCAGGCTCCTGGGCCATCCATGGCGTGGCATATTGTAGTCGGTAATCCACCCCAAAAGGGGAAATCGAAATAGTGCTCCCTGACCTGCATAGGCTCCCTCTTCGCCGTCTCTGGCCCTCGGTGATCTGTTCGACTCCCATCGCTTCCAACACCCGACGGGGCATGTTTTCGCGCCATATCGCTATCATCCACCAACAACACCTGCAGTGACTCGGGTTCGAGGTTTTCGAGGGTAATGTCAGGGCTGTCGATGAAGTCGAGGGTCGCCTGGAGCGCGATCTGCAAATCATCCTGGGCTGAAAGGCTTTGGGATGATTGCCACCGCGCCCGCCTGCTTGATTGGGTCCGAGATAGCGGAAGCAGGTCTCGCTGGAGATCAGGATGAAAGCGATATCGGCCAGTTGGCTCTCTTTTCGCATGCTGTGCACCAGATCGGTGCCGGTCATATCGGAGAGGTAGAGGGCGCTGATCACCAGGTCGGGAGGGGTGCGGCGCATCTCCTCGAGGGCGCTGGCGCCGTTTTTCAGCATATCGATGGTGCGCACCCCCAGATTGTGCAGATAACGCTCGACGATGTGGCTCTGGGTAACTGAGGGTTCGATCACGATGACAGACAGCTCATTCATCTCGATTCTGTGCATCGCACGCGCTCCTTGCTTGAAAACATAATTATCAACATCTCGGCATATTCGACAGGCTGGAATTCTCTCCAGTAGATTACGGCAGGCGAGGCGTTTTCTTCAGGTCGCAGAATAGTCGGCTTTGCACGGCCGGCATTGGCCCGTAAAATCGGCGCTTCCGATAAATCGAGGGCCTCACGGTGCGATTGAGTGTTGATCAAGGGC
>AASF01001412.1 GCA_000168735.1 Candidatus Endoriftia persephone str. Hot96_1+Hot96_2
GGCGAATGAATTAGCGGCGCGAATCGCCCTTGATCCTCTTTCAGTATCGTTATGATGGCTGGCAGATTCTCCAGCAAGTCCTCGGTCGGGTAATCCAGCAGACGAGCCATCAATGTTATATATACGCATGGTGAACTCTCCCCGGTTAGCCCTTCTTGCGGGGCTGAATGCCCTGCGGGGTATGGGTGCGTTTACGCGGACTCGGGAACAGGGTAAAGCCCTGACCGGCCTCGCTACCGTGTGAACTGGTATTGCCAGGCCCAAATCCGTTCTGACCCTGGAAGGCATAGGGATCTTCCTGCACCATCTCCTCATGGGCGGTCGGGATAACGAAGCGATCCTCGTAGTTGGCGATACCGAGCATCTGGTACATCTCCTCGGCCTGCAGTTCAGTCAACCCGACAGATTCCAGTGCCGCAACATTCGGCTTGCCTTCAATCGACTTGGAGCGCTGATTGCTGCGCATCGCCAGCATTCTGGGTTGAGGGCACTGAGGATCGGTGCCTCATCACCAGCGGTCAGCAGGTTGGCCAGGATAGCGTACGGGGAAACGCAGCGCCTCGGACTTCCGGAATCACCCCATCCGCTTCGGTAGGCAGCTTGCCCTGATCGATCTGACTCTGCACCGGCGACAACGGCGGCACGTACCACATCATCGGCAGGGTGCGGAACTCAGGATGGATCGGAAAGGCAATCTTCCACTCCATGGCCATCTTGTAGACTGGGGAGTCTTTAGCCGCATCCAACCACTGTTGCGGAAT
>AASF01001411.1 GCA_000168735.1 Candidatus Endoriftia persephone str. Hot96_1+Hot96_2
ATCGGAAGCTCGATCCCCGCGTCTGGGTGGTTGATGAAGAGGCGATGTTGGTACATGAAAAGCAGGTGGAATTGGGGGTGAATGAAGGGGGCGAATATTGAAGTTATTTCAGGGGCTACAGCCGGGGGATCGGTTCGTGACGGTGGGGCACGCCTACATTGCTGAGGGGATGAAGATCAGCTTGATGCAAGAGACAGAGCAGGCTGAGCCTCGGTCGGATGACCTGCAGCTGATGCAGCAGAAACAGTAAGGTGCAATCAGATCGAATCGAACGGACCCGCGGGAATCTGCAATGAACATCGGCGAATATTCAGTCAACAACAAGGTTGTCTCCTGGCTTCTGGTCATCATCATGGTGGCCGGCGGCGTCTACGGCTTCGAGCGGATGGGCAAGCTGGAAGACCCCAACTTCACCATCAAACAGGCCAAGATCATCACCCTCTACCCCGGCGCCACTGCCCAAGAGGTGCAGGATGAGGTGACTTACCACATCGAAGAGGCGGTGCAGCTGATGGGGCAGCTGAAGCGGATCAATATGTCGATCTCCCGGCCCGGCATGTCTGACCTCAGCATTGAGTTCAAGGACGAATACAAGGCCAAGGATTTCCCCGATATCTACGACGAGCTACGACGCAAGATCGCTGACATGAAGCAGAAGCTGCCGCCCGGGCGTGCAGGGGCCGCTGATCATCGATGACTTCGGTGACGTCTACGGCGTCTACCTGGCTCTGACGGGGGAGGGCTACACCTATCGCGATCTGAAAGACACTGCAGATGCGCTGAAGAAGCAGCTGGTGCTGGTGCCGGGAGTGAAGAAGATCGTTATCGGCGGCGAGCAGCCGGAGCTGGTCTACGTGGAGATCTCCCGTGCCCGGCTCGGTGAGTTGGGGCTGTCGATGGAGCAGATCACCCAGGTGCTCGCCTCGCAGAACCTGGTGGAAGATGCCGGCAAGGTTCGGGTCGGCGATGATTATATCCGCATCCACCCCAGCGGTGAGTTCGCCTCGGTAAAGGCGATCGGTGACCTGCTGATCAGTTCCAGCGATAAGCGGCTGATCTATCTGAAAGATATCGCGGACATCCGCCGCGCCTACCAGGATGTGCCGTACACGGCTGATCTACTTACAATGGCAAGCCGACCCTGACCCTGGTGCATCTCCATGCTGCGAGGTGGGAAAACGTGGTTGGCGGTGGGCGAGGCGTTGGAGAAACGCTTCAATCAGCTGCAGTCGATCATCCCTGGTGGGCATGGAGTTGCAGGCGATCTACAACCAGCCAACCGAGGTCGATAACTCGGTGAGTAGTTTTATCGTCAGTGTTGGTCAGGCTCTGGCCATTTTTTTTTGGGGGGTTCCATCGTTGTGCTTGCTAGCTCTTCATGGGGCTAACATCGGGCCTGATTATCGGTGCGGTGCTGCTGATTACCCCGGGGGNTTTGTGTGCGGGCACCCTCTTCATCATGCAGCTCTACGGCATCGAACTGCAGCGTATCTCCCTGGGTGCGATGGTGATTGCGCTGGGGATGCTGGTGGATAACGCCATCGTGGTGGCGGAGGGGATGTTGATCCGCATTCAGGGTGGCATGAATGTGGTGAAGGCCGCCGGTGAGGTGGTGGGTAAGAGTATCTGGGCGCTGCTGGGCGGCACTATTATCGGCATCCTCGCCTTCTCCGCGATTGGCCTCTCCACCGACAATACCGGCGAGTTTGCCAGCTCCCTGTTCTACGTGATCCTGATCTCTTTGACCCTCTCCTGGGTCACCGCAGTCAGCACCACGCCGCTGCTCTGCGCACTCTTCATGCGGCCGAAAGCGGATGCAGCCGATGCCGGAAACCCCTACGACAAGGGCCTCTTCAGTGCCTTCCGCGGGGTCTTAAAACAGGTGATCCGGTTTCGCTGGATCACCGTCGGGGTGGTGGTCGGATTGTTCCTGGTTGCCGGCATGGGCTTCGGCTATGTGAAAAACGCCTTCTTTCCCAACGCCAATACACCGATGTTTTTTATCGATATCTGGAGCCGGAGGGACAGATATCCGCAGACCCGCGATGATACAGGGCGAATTCGTTA
>AASF01001410.1 GCA_000168735.1 Candidatus Endoriftia persephone str. Hot96_1+Hot96_2
TGATCAACGAGCGCAAGGTCGAGAGTGTACAGCAGTTCAACCAGCTGGTGGCAGAACTGCCAGCCAACAAGACCGTGGCAGTGCTGGTTCACCGCCGTAGCGGACCGATCTTTTTGGCGCTACGCATGCCGGCGGAATGAGGCAGCTGACCCTTTATATCCGCCCCGGGCTGTCATCTGTGTGAGGATATGCTGACACAGCTACAGTCCATAGATGGGGCGGATAGCTTTCAGCTGCAGCTGGTGGAGATCGATGCCGATGCTGCCCTCCGTGCCCGCTATGACACGCGTGTACCAGTGCTGGTGGGAAGCGATGGTGAACTGCTCAGTGAGTACTTTCTGGATGAAATAGGGTTGCGGAACTATTTGAATGGCGGTTGATTTGGTATGATCGACCGCTTCGGCGTTGTACGCCCGACAGACGGGAACCTTGCCTAATCAGGCAAGTTCCGTTTTTTCCGCGCCAAGGTAACACTGAGCCAATGACAGATTTGCGTCACATCCGTAACTTTTCCATCATCGCCCATATCGATCACGGCAAGTCAACGATTGCCGACCGCTTTATCCAGGCTTGCGGTGGTCTGAGCGATCGCGAGATGGAGGCGCAGGTGCTCGATTCGATGGAGCTGGAGCGGGAACGCGGTATCACCATCAAAGCGCAGAGTGTCACCCTCGACTACCAGGCGCGGGATGGCCAGATCTACCAACTCAATTTTATCGACACCCGCTGGCCCATGTGGACTTCTCCTACGAGGTCTCCCGCTCTCTAGCCGCCTGCGAGGGTGCGCTGCTGGTGGTGGACGCGGCCCCAGGGCGTAGAGGCGCAGAGTGTCGCCAACTGCTACACCGCCATCGAGCCAGGGGCTGGAGGTGTTGCCAGTGCTGAACAAGATCGACCTGCCCTCGGCGGAGCCGGAGCGGGTGATCAAG
>AASF01001409.1 GCA_000168735.1 Candidatus Endoriftia persephone str. Hot96_1+Hot96_2
TCATGACAGGTCTCCTGACGTGTGCCCAACGGAGGGACGCCGATCGCCTGCCGGATCAGGTCGCCGTTCAGCCCCAGTGCCCGTGCCTGGAGGATCGCCTGCAGCCGCTCCAGATCGAAATGGCGCGCCACCAGATAGGCCAGTGCACGGGTCAGTACCGAGGGGCTGAAGCGGATCAAGCGCTGTGCCTCTGTGCTCATCTGCCGGTCGAGCTGCTGTCGCACCTGCATCGGGTTGATGGATTCGGCCAACAGTGCGCGGATGCGTGCTGGGAGGTTCTCGATGATCTCGCCGAAGCTGCTGAGATTGGCTAGCTGCATCAGCTGCTGGCGGCCGATCTGGCGACCCGCCGGGATCGAGCAGGTAGTAGGTTTCGCTGGGGGAGAGGCGATAGCTGAAGCGGTAACGGAACAGCCAGAGAATGTTCTGCCGGTCGATTAGGCTGCCGATCAGTGGTCGCAGACTGTCGCGATGCAGCGGCTCGGTGCGCTGCGCCTGGTGCACCAGCCCGGAGAAGTAGCTGCGATCGATGGCGGCGTCGAGGGAGAAGGGTTCGTTCTTCTCGGCATAGACCTGGCGCGCCTGGTGGGCGATAGGGGCGTAAGGCCCGTGTTCCAGCAGGCGCAGCATCTCGCGAATATTCTCAGTTTGCAGGAGTGCCTCGTGGGGCAGGCTGATGCTCTCCGGCAGCTGCTGGAGTGTCTCCTGGATCTGCTCGATCGGCAGGCCTTTGAGCTTGCTGCGGATCAGCGCCTTTAGGTTGAACAGCTCGAACTTGCGTGACCAGAACAGCAGCAGGGTACGGGCGCTGCCGGTGAGCGGCCGGGTCAGTACCGCGAGTTCCAGCATTAGATTGTTGATGAGGCTGCGTTCGAGGGTGCGGTTGAGCTGCTGTGTGCGGAGGTTCTGGCTGAGGATGCCATTCAGGGCAAGGCGTTGATCCAGCTCTTCTGCGGTTAGGTCGATCAGCTCTGTAGCCTGCTGTGGATCGAGCAGGCGACTCGCCAGAATGCTCACCCGCGGTCTTGAGGTAGGTTTGGGTGGCTTGCTTGCATGGAGGGCCGCTACTCGTCGATCTCTGGGTTGATCAACAGTGCAAACGCGGCGTCCAATGCCTTCTCTTCGCGGGAGTCGGCATACTCCGCAGAGTTGCGCATGGCGCTCTTCAAAACGTCGCTTGAGCTCGGCGACGGTCTGCTCGGCGCGGGCCTCCGCCTTCTCCAGAAAGGCGGCATGCAGCTCCGGGATGCGGGCCTCGAAGCGGCTCTCACGGGCCTGTGCCTCCTGCAGCGCATCCTGAATTGCCTGCTCGCGTCGCTGGTTGGCCTGCTGATGGATGTGCTCCGCTTCCATCTCGGCATCCAGCAGGCGTTGCAGGGTCTTGTCCCATTCACGGGCCTCTTTTGGGGAGCCTCTGATTAAGTCATGAACGCGTATCTTGCGCCCAGAATATCCAGCTTCTGCGTTGTAAATCTTGGCAAGCGCTCCATGCGTTGCTCTATCTCCTGCATCCATGCAGTCGTTCGCAATAGCCAACTATTACGTGCGATTTTTGCCTTGAATCTGAATATTCTGAATCACAATCGACTTCGTCCAGACTTAATCAGAGGCTCCCTTGTTCAGCCTTAGTGTAGCCAATGCTCACGCCCTTTCGGGGCTAGCCGAGCGATCCATTGAGCCAGGTCAGCTGACCCGGGCGGGCCATTCAGTGGCTAAGGATCTGTAGCAGCAGTGCCGGTTCCGGCAGCGGCTGGCGGGTCAGGCCGACAGCGATGATATAGAGGTAGCAGGCGATGGCGATGGGGCCGGCGAAGATGCGGATGGTGCGACTCGGGCCGCGCTTCAAGGCGATGCTGCCGATCACGATGTAGGCGAACAGCGCCAGCAGCTTGGCGGTGG
>AASF01001408.1 GCA_000168735.1 Candidatus Endoriftia persephone str. Hot96_1+Hot96_2
GCCCTTAGCTTTAAATTTATTTCTTTTTCAACAATCTGAATACGAGAGCTACCATCAATATGTGTAACTGCGCCTAAGTACTGTTGTGCTTCTTCACGAACTTGTGTATTAATAACCATATGGGCGAAGTCATTAGTTTGCAAGTCTAGATTAAAAAAAACTGTAGCATACTCTTTTAATACAGCCGAAGCAAAAGGGCGATAAGATTCACGTTTTTTAATCATTGCATTAGTTCTTTGGCGATTTTCAGCGGGACGAGGATCGGCAAGAATACTACGGTTTCCCAGTGCCCTAGGACCAAACTCGGAACATCCTTGAATCCAACCTATAACTTTTCCATCTGCCAATAAGC
>AASF01001407.1 GCA_000168735.1 Candidatus Endoriftia persephone str. Hot96_1+Hot96_2
TGATCCTGGATATCGACCCCGGCAACCGACTCGCTCGGGTGGAACCCGGGGTCACCAAGCAGACCTTGCAGCTAGCGTTGGCAGAGCACTGGCTTCTTCTGGCCACCGGACCCGACCAGCGCCTCGGTCTGCACGATTGGCGGCAATCTGGCCTACAACTCTGCCGGTCCCCGGGCAGTCAAATATGGCACGCCGCGGGAAAACACCCTTGGCATTGCAGGCTGTCACCGGCGCCGCCTCAGACCATCCTGCACCGGCGTCAACACCACCAAGGGGGTGGTAGGCTACGATCTGACGCGTCTGCTGATCGGCTCAGAAGGCACCCTAGCCATCATCACCGAGGCGACCCTCAAGCTGACCCCGCTGACACAGGCCAGGCAGACCCTGCAGGCCAGCTATCGCGACATCCACGCCGCTGCCAAGGCGGTCTCCGCCATCATGGCGCAAACCCACCACCCCCTGCGCGCTCGAGTTCATGGATGGCGCGGCACTCGAGATGGTGCGCGACTTCTCCGATCTGGCCCTGCCCCCGGAGGTCGGCGCATTGCTGATGATCGAGGTGGACGGCGCCAGCCACTCGATTGAACAGATCGCAGCTGAGGTGGCAACGGCCGCAACGGTCGAAGGGCTGATCGAGATCCACCAGGCCAAAACCACCGAGGAGATTGCGGCTCTATGGAAGACCCGAAAGGCACTCTCACCAGCACTGCGTAATGTCGCACCGAAAAAGATCAACGAGGATGTGGTGGTGCCGGTCTCACATATTCCCAGGCTGATCGACGAGCTAGAGCGCCTCTCCGCTCAGAGTGGCATCACTATCATTAATTTCGGCCACGCAGGCAATGGCAACATCCACGTCAATCTGTTGCTCGATCCCGACGACCCACTGCAGATGGCAGCGGGTAATGCCGCCCTCAGCCAACTCTTCGATCTAGTTCTGGCGCTGGGAGGGACCATCTCTGGCGAGCATGGCGTCGGTCTGGCAAAACGGGATTTTGTCCCGCGGGAGATCGACCCTCCCACTCTCGAACTGATGCGCGCCATCAAACGCCAGTTTGACCCCAACAACATCCTCAATCCAGGCAAGC
>AASF01001406.1 GCA_000168735.1 Candidatus Endoriftia persephone str. Hot96_1+Hot96_2
CGAATCGCCCTGATCAAAAAAGGGATAGAGCAGACCCAGACTGAGCGGCAGCAGAATCGGCAGGCCGATAAACACTTTGATCGCCTTGGAGTAGTTCTGCTCGAAGCCAAAGCGGATGTTGCGATAGGCCGAGTTGTGTGCACGAAACGCCCAGTGCCCTTGTTGACGATCCAGGGCATCGCAATCAGAAACAGCAGCGAGGCAAGCAAATCAAACGGTGGTGCGATCAAGGTCAGGCCAAGATAGAGGATAAAAAAACCGACTGCGATCAGGCGCCCTTTGAGGATCATCATCGGCTCGGCCAGATAGTCGAAGGTCGCTCCCGCAAGCCGGGTATTGGCATAGAAATAACGCTGGGTACGCACCTTCGCCCACGCTGAATAGACGCCCAGGGTGAGGATCGTCAGCACCAGATTGACGATCCAGATACGAAAAAACTCTCCGAATCGACCGGTAAATTCAAACGGAAGTAAAGCAGGATGACTGCAAATCCTTTGTTTCCATGTCAGGTGACTCTTTTGCTTTCTCCCTGTCTATAAAAATGCCTCTATTTCTTCTCCACCATCCGATCCAGTTTCGGCCGAGGGGAATCCGCCAGCCACTGATC
>AASF01001405.1 GCA_000168735.1 Candidatus Endoriftia persephone str. Hot96_1+Hot96_2
TAAACGAATTCGCCCTGATCAGTTCGCTTCTAACGCATTCTGATCCATAGACAGCTCTGCTCTCTCCAGATACGCACGCCAGCGTCAGCCGGTTTTACACCCGCCTCCTGCGGTCAAAAAATAGCTTCTTTTACCATCGGGAACAGATTGCGATCCCATCGGTTAACACTCACTCAATTTTTTGTTACCTTTTTTCTCACACACCCTCTTTACAGACCCCAGATAACACACAATAACTCCTTGTTTTGTTTTGACTTTTAACCCACACCAGCCGGACAATTCCTGTGGCTCTATCCGTTACCTGCGGGATACCCAAAACCGGGCACCGCCTCTAAGCCAGAACAATAAAATTGCAGGAACTCCTCAGGCAGGGCGACGGCGGTAGCCACAGAGCGAAGCAACTCAACCGGCGGAGAGATCATGAAATGAACAATCGAGCTGAGCAATATTGGAAAGCCAATATTCGCCTGGTAGCTATCCTACTGACGATATGGTTTGTGGTGTCCTACCTATTTGGCATCATCCTCGCGGAGCCGCTCAATGCCATCAAAGTTGGTGGTGTCGGGCTGGGTTTCTGGTTCGCCCAGCAGGGCTCTATCTACACCTTCCTGGTGCTCATCTTCTTCTACGCAAAACGTATGAACGCCTTGGACATCGAATTCGACGTCCACGAG
>AASF01001404.1 GCA_000168735.1 Candidatus Endoriftia persephone str. Hot96_1+Hot96_2
GATCAACGGCTGGGCAGAGCTTCTGGTGCAGACCCTGACGACCCAGGGGGAGGATAGTAATGCCTGGCGGGTCTATCTGCGTATGCTCGATGTGTTGTCAAAGCTGTTTGTCGATGGCAAGGAGTTGCCAGCGATTGAACCGGCCGTGGCGGAGGATATCGTTCTGGTGCTGCACAAGGGGTTCAGTATATATCCGGTATTCCAGGAGAAGGCGGCGGAACTAATCCCAGCAGATTGAACATGCGCCTGAACGGTGACACGGCGGTGCCAGCAGCAGCTCTCGCAGAGTAGTGAGCAGATGGATGAGATCTATCTCGATTCACTGCTGCCGGAGAGCCGAGACCAGATGGCAAGGTCTGATAGGCAGGGTGAGCATGATCTCTGGCTCAATCAGGTCTACCAGATGGAGTTGGATGACTGGCTGACCGAGCATCGGCAGAAGGGGCAGGCCGCGCCTGATGAACCTGGCCTGGAAGAGCTCCGATGGTGAGTGGTTGGTGTTTGTTGACGGCAGCGGTGTCAAGTCGCTGGAGACCAATGCGGTCAGGCTTGGGCAGGGGCTGCAACAGGGGCTCTATGCGCTGCTTGAAGACAAGGAGTTACCGCTGGTGGAGCGGGCGGTGCGCAGCGCCCTGGAGAAGAGCTTCGAACAGCTGCGCCAAGAGAGCGATCAGGACCGCCTGACCGGCCTGATGAATCGACGCGCCCTGATGCGTGAACTGAAATCCCTGCTACAGCTGGCCCGGGATGAGGGCAGCCACCACAGCCTGATTCTGCTTGATTTGGACAAGTTTCGTATCGCCAATGAGGTGTGCGGTATCGAGGGCGGGGATCATCTGCTGCAGAAGGTGTCGGGGATCTTCCGTACCTATCTGTCGGGGGATGCACAGTTGGCGCGCACTGGCGATAACGAATTCACTATCCTGCTGCCACAGAGTACCGTGGAAAAGGGCTTTCAGGTGGCCGAGAGCCCAGCGGCGGGGCGATCGAAAACTTCAAGTTCAGCTGGAATGGGCATTCAATCAATATCACCGCCAGCCTCGGCATCGTCGTCATCGACGATACTAGTGGTTCCCCTGAAGAGCTGATGGCAGAGGCGGGTTACGCTTGCTCGCTGGCCAAGAGCGAGGGCCAGAACTGCTCGCGAGTCTACCAGGCATCGAGGCGCAAAATTGAACGCCACCGGGAGCTGACCCGTTCGGTGCCGCTGATCGAGGAGGCACTGGAGGGCGATCGCCTGCAGCTCTACTGTCAGTTGATTAGTCCGTTGTTTCTCGCCGAAGAGGAGCAGGACCACTACGAAATCCTGCTCAGGATCAAAGACGAGAACGGTGATCCACAGAACCCGGTGAGTTTCATCAAGGCGGCCGAGGAGTTCAACCGGATC
>AASF01001403.1 GCA_000168735.1 Candidatus Endoriftia persephone str. Hot96_1+Hot96_2
GATCAACAGCCAGGTGCGGGTCTATCCAGGCGGCAGTTTCCCACGGCAATCTGGTGGTGAGCATCAGCGAGAGTGCCGAGGTCTCCCAACCCGGGCGCCTTCTCTCCCGGTCAGACCACGGTGGTGCCGCAGAGCGATGTGGCGGTGGAGGAGCAGGGTGGCAATCACATGTTCCTGTTCAACCCCGGGGTGTCGCTGGATGAGGTGGTCAAGGCGGTCAACGAAGGTGGGTGCCGCACCCAGTGATCTGGTGGCGATCCTCGAGGCACTGAAAGAGGCCGGCGCGCTGCGTGCTGAGCTGCTGGTGATCTGATGAACGCTCTGCCCGCCAGTGTCTATACCGATTTTCAGGGGCTGGCCGCGCTCAAGCATCAGGCGCGCCAGGATCAGGCAGGCTCCCTGGCCCAGGTGGCCCGGCAATTCGAATCGCTGTTCATGCAGATGATGCTGAAGCAGATGCGCCAGGCAAACCTGTCGGAGGGGTTGCTGGAGAGCAACAATACCCGCTTCTATCGTGATATGTACGATCAGCAGCTGGCGCTGCACCTCTCCGAGAGTGGCGGACTGGGCATCGGTGCGATGCTGCAACGCCAGCTTGGTGGGCAGGTAGATGAAACCAGCAAGCCGATTTCCGGGCTCGATAGCTATCGGGATCACCCGGCAGCGGTGATGCCAAGTGGGCTGCACGGTAAAAAGCTGAAGAGTGGCGGGGCGGAAGTCACTGTCTCGTCAGCACCGGCACCGGCAGCGTCGCTCGACACTCCTGAGGCGTTTGTTCGCCAATCTCTGGTCCAGCGCTGAACAGACCGCTGCCGCAGTCGGGCTGGAACCTGAAGCGCTGCTCGCCCAGGCGGCGCTGGAGACCGGCTGGGGCCAGCATCTGATCCACACTGCCGATGGGCGCAGCAGCCACAATCTGTTCAACATTAAGGCCGATGCACGTTGGCAGGGGGAGCGGGTGTTCCGCGAGACCCTGGAGTATATCGACGGCGTAGCTGTGAAGCGGCGTGAAGTCGTTTCGAGTCTACGACTCCTACCAGCAGAGCTTTCAGGACTATCTGGCCTTTCTCAGCGGCTCACCCCGTTATGCCGAGGCGATGCAGCAGAGTGGGTGACCAGTGCGGGCCTATTTCAGCGCGCTGCAGCAGGCTGGTTACGCTACCGATCCGCCANCTACGCGATAGAAAGTGTGTTGCGGGTGATGGGTGGGGAAGAGATGCGTCAGGCCCTGGTCCCTATTCCAGGGGCAGGGTAATAGGCCGATATAAGGTGGTGGGATGCTGATTTTGGTGACTGAGAGAGAAGAGGTGAAGACGTGGCTTCCAGTCCCTGAACCATTTGGAGTCTCTGCGCTGAAGACGCTATCAGCAGGCGCTCAAGCTCCAGCCGGCCTACAACATCGCCAACGTCAACACTCCGGGTTACAGCCGACAGGTGATC
>AASF01001402.1 GCA_000168735.1 Candidatus Endoriftia persephone str. Hot96_1+Hot96_2
GATCCCTACGGCGAGCCGCTCGAGTTTGATATGGAGGGCTATGAAGCGCGCGCCCTACAGCACGAGGTGGACCACCTGGACGGCATCCTGTTTGTTGATCGGTTGGTAAGTCGGCGTACCGACCTGTTCCAGCGCAAGGTTTACCAGAAGGGTGGCAAGAAGAAGCAGGGAAAATAACGGAAGGCGGCGTCAGCTTGCCGTGGCATAACCGAAATGGACAACACCACACTCATCGCCATCCTTCTCATGCTGTTGTTGGGGGTGGTCCTCTATCGTCTGCAACGGCTCTGTCTGCAGGCCAGTCGTGCCGACTGGGGTAGCGGCCTGATGAATCGCATTGATGGTCTTAACCGGCTCTTCTGCCGCTACTACCATCGCCTGCCGCCGGTCGAGCTGGGAGATCCCCGCCAGAGGGGCCTGCGGTGGTGGTCGCCAACCATATCTCCGGTCTTGATCCGCTGTTGATGGCGGCGGCCAGTCGCCGCTCGCTGCACTTCATGATCGCCCGGGAGCAGTATGAGCGGTTCGGCCTGAAGTGGCTATTCCGCATGGCGGGGTGTATTCCTGTCGATCGGGAGCGGGCGCCGGAGAAGGGCGCTGGCGAGCCGCCTTTCGCGCGCTGCGTGAGGGGCATGTGGTGGCGCTGTTTCCGGCATGGCACGATGGCATCTGGATACGGAACACTTCCCGCCGAGTGAAGCCGGGCGCGGCGCGACTCGCCATGATGACAGGGGCGCCGTTGGTGGCGATGCGGATCAGCCGGGGTACAAAAGCCTGGGAATGTCTTTCTTCCGGTGTTGCTGCGGGCGGAGGCGAGAATCGAGTCGCGCGGAGTGGTGAGGCATGAGGGGCTGGACAGGCAGGCGTTTTTGGCGGTGATTCAGCGGGCGATTGAGCCCTGACAAAGGCCGAGGGTCTCTTGTGGGTGGTGGCGGAACCACCTCGGACCGCTGCGGTGGTGCCCATCTTTTGATCAGATTCATGTTTCACGCAAAGAAGTTGAGTTAGGAGACTTACGCTCTCTGAAAGTGTGATTTGTTTGACTACAGACTGGTCGCCTAATCCCGTTAACTTGGGGCGATAGGATATTTCTTTAGTGCGGCCATCATGGATATTCCCGGCAAGACCCTCAGCGCCCTTTTGTGCCTTGGCCTGTTGAGCGGCTGTGGCGGCAGTGGCTCAGAGAGCAGCGAAGAGACCACTCGGACGGGCTCGGAATCTGCTTCACAGACGATTACGCTTCAGCCCACTGAGGGCACAGGAGGGAGTGACTCGAGTTCAGGCTCGGGATTGGCAGGAGAGCAGTTGGTGCCCGCTGTCGGCGCGGGGGGTGGTAGTCAGTCGCCAGCTCGCGCAGCCGGCCCATACCGCGCGGGATGATAGCTTTGATGTCACCATCAACTCGGCCCGCACCCTGGGATGTACTGGCCAACGACAGCCTCGACAGCGGAGCTGCGATGATCCTGTCGATTGAGAGCAGCAGTCAGCTGGGCGGCACTGTGCGCATCGTCCGCGCCAATCTGCTCAACTATACGCCACCGTCTGGTCAGGCCAGCTCTGCAACCGATCGTTTCAGCTACACGCTTGGCGACACGAATGGCGCCAGCTCATCGGCAACGGTGACCCTCTCCCTAACTCTGCCAAGCACGTCGGCCCACACCGCCAACGACGACAGCGTCATGGCCAGCCATAACAGCAGTCAGAGCATCGACATCCTGGCCAACGACCAGGTCGATTCCAGCACCACGCAGCTGGGCGGCAGTGTGGTGATTGCCGGCGATAACAGTGTGACCTACACTCC
>AASF01001401.1 GCA_000168735.1 Candidatus Endoriftia persephone str. Hot96_1+Hot96_2
CTCATCAACTGCGACCGAGTCATTTGTACCGTAATCAACCAGTGCACAGAGTGGATCCAGTCCGCAACTGCTGCACTCAACAGCAGCATCACCGCCCCAGCATTGGGACATCTCACAAAAGAGTGTGGGTTGTTTTGTCTGTGAGATACATTGCTCGCTTAGATTTGCCAAATTAGACAGAGAAACCATTTAATTATCAGGGTATTTATAGCCTAGATAATCAGCCGGCGACAGTCTAGCATCCGTCCATCTGAAAAGTGCCTGTGCTATCACAGTGGACAACCAGTGAACGGCCTTTTCACTGACATATATCAGTAGTTTACAAAAATAAACCAGCCTACTGCGGAGTAAATATCGCGAGCAGATCGTTGAGAAAGGCATGCCCTCGGAGACTGGGGCGAATCTGTTCACCGGACCGCAACAACAACTCCCGGGCTTGGGCAGTTGCCAGCGCCTCGTCCAGCTGCCGTCGGGATAATCCGCTTCGCGCACTCAAATTGCGACAGTGAAAAACCCTCATTCAGGCGCAGCGCGTTCATCATGAACTCCAGCAGCCGGTCATCTCTCTCCAAGCCAACGCTCCACCCTGAACTGCGCCAAGCCCACGTATGCAGCAAGCAAGATAGGCACTGCGGACGACGCTGCTTCCAGTTGCGTAGAATCACTCCCGTCCGCCAGCGGTGAGCTTGCCGTGCGCACCAGCACCGATACCGATATAGTCACCAAAGCACCAGTAGTTGAGATTGTGCCGACAGCGCTCGCCAGGGCGCGCATAGGCCGAGATCTCATACTGGAGATAACCCGCCTCAGCCAGACAAGTCTGCCCCTGGGAGTGGATCTCCCAGATCAGCTCATCATCAGGCAGCGCTGGTGGAAACTGATGGAAGTGGGTGTTGGGCTCCAGGGTCAGCTGATAGTAGGAGATATGGCCAGGATCGAGCTTCAACGCGATACTCAGATCTTCTGCTGCTGAGGCCGACGTCTGCCCCGGCAGACCGAACATCAGATCCAGATTGATGCGGCTGAAACCCGCTTGCCGGGCCCGCTCCACCGCCAGCATCGCCTGATCTGGATCATGGATGCGCCCCAGCGCCTGCAGTCTGGCAGTATCGAAGCTCTGCACCCCGACCGAGAGGCGATTCACCCCCGCATCTCGATAGCCGCTGAAGTTGTCCGCTTCCAGGGTGCCTGGATTCGCCTCCAGGGTGATCTCCAGCTCCGGCTCAGTTTCAACCCGCGCCATCACTCCTGCCAACAGTGCAGCTATCGATCCCGGTGAGAAGAGGCTGGGGGTACCACCACCGATGAAGATTGAATGGAGCGGCCGCCCACCCGTTTGCTTCAGATCCTGCTCCAGATCGGCCAGTAGCGCATCGATATAGGGCGGCTCATCCAGCGCCTCCCTCACCTGATGGGAGTTGAAGTCGCAATAGGGGCACTTGCGAACACACCAGGGGATGTGGATGTAAAGAGAGAGCGGTGGCAGTGAGTCGATCATGCTGATGGATAGGAACGAGCCGCCCCGGCCAGATCAGGCCAGGGCGGCCAAAGCAAAATTATCAAACCTTGTCGCGGGCCATCAGATAGGACAGGTTGGAGATCCCGCCCCACTCCCGAGAGCCCTTGAGAAAGGCACTGTAAGAGTCGAAAACCTTCTTCGAGAAGGCATCCTTGGCGGCCAGCTCAGTCACCACCTCTTCAGAGTATCT
>AASF01001400.1 GCA_000168735.1 Candidatus Endoriftia persephone str. Hot96_1+Hot96_2
AATTCGCCCTTGATCCCGAAACCGGCCAGTACCTGGGCGTCCAGGCTTTCCTGGTCCGCGGAGAGCGAGGTGCATGTCACGCCGCGCATCCTGATCGCGCCCGAGTACAGCCATGACCCCGCAGTGGTGAACGAACTGCTGAGCGTCGCTGAGCGGCTGCGCGCCGTCGTGGTTGCCGATGGGCCGAACACCACCGATAGCGATGTGATTTGCCTATCGTGAGATGTTCGGCAGTCCGCGTCTGTATCTCGTCGATCCCTGGGTCCGTTGTCTGGAGCACGCAGTCCGATGGCGATGTGGTCCGGCCTGCGAGTGCCCGCGTGGAGGGGCTGATAGCGCGCTCGGACAGCGAGCGCGGCTTCTGGTGGTCTCCAAGCAATCAGGAACTACGCGGCATTATCGGCATGGCGCGTTCGGTGGATATTTGCAGCTGGGCGAATGTGAATGCCCGGGCCAACTACCTCAATGAGCATGAAGTGACCACCATCATCCAGAAGAACGGCTTCCGCCTGTGGGGCAACCGCACCTGTTCGTCTGATCCGAAGTGGGCGTTCCTGAGCGTGCGTCGCACCGCTGATATGATCAACGAGTCGCTGCTGCGTGCCCACCTCTGGGCGGTGGATCGCAACATCACCAAGACCTACTTGGAGGATGTGCTGGAGGGCGTGAACGCGCTACCCTGCGGCATCTCCGAACCCCTGGGGGCCATCATCAACGGCCGGGCCTGGGGCCGATCCGGATCTCAATACGCCGGACCAGCTTCGTCCCAGGGCAAGGTCTATATCGACTTCGATTTCACGCCGCCGTACCCGGCAGAGCACATCACCTTCCGCAGCCACCTGGTAAACGACTACCTGGTGGAAGTGCTGCCGGAAGCCGCATAACAGGAGGCCAGTATGCTCGACGACATTCTGAAAAACATGGCCCTGTTCGTGGACGGCCGGGGTTACGCGGGCAACGTGGAAGAACTCACCTTGCCCAAACTCACCATGAAAACCGAGGAGTTTCGCGGTGGCGGCATGGACGCGCCCATTGAGGTGGAGATGGGCATGGAGAAACTGGAGTGCGAGTTCACCCTGACCCGCTTCGACAAGGAGGCACTCAAGCTGTTCGGGCTGGCTCCCAGGCCAGTGTCACGCCGCTGACCAGTTCGCGGTGCGGTGGTATCCGATAACAGGCACCCAGACCACCGGTTGTGGTCAACACTGCAAGGCATCGTCCGCGAGATGGATC
>AASF01001399.1 GCA_000168735.1 Candidatus Endoriftia persephone str. Hot96_1+Hot96_2
CGCCTTGATCCGTGCCCAGGTGGCGCCGTTGCCAGGGTCGCTGCCACCTGCTGCGGATCGAGCGGGAACGTGCTTGGCAGCCGCAATGGATGCGCAACCACTGGTGTGAGTGGGCTGGCTGGCAGGTGCGGCGGTATCGCGATGGTATCTATCTGATGAAGAGCCTCAAGCCGTTTGACCGGGCCACTCGAATCTACTGGGAGGGCGGTGATTCACTGCAGCTGCCTGCGGCGATGGGCGAGCTGCGGTGCATCGATGCCAGCCAGGGAATCAGTCTCGATCGCTGGCAGTGCCAGCCGAGTGGAAGTGCGGTTTCGTCAAGGTGGAGAGTGCTGCCGACCTGTTGGCTGACCCACACCGGCGTCCACTCAAGCAGCTGTTTCAACAGTGGGGTATCCCGCCCTGGATCAGGCAGCGGGTGCCGTTGCTCTAATCTGGATGGAGAGTTGGCGGCACTGCCGGGGCTGGTGGTCTGTCAGCCGTTTCAGAACCGGCCCGGCGAGGCCGCCCTTGGAGTTGGTGGGTGAGATGCCCGGCTATCTGCGATCACTCAGGCAGGCGGCTGAAGCAGGCCCCCATCGTCCGCTTGAGACGGGTGTCTGCTCTGCTGCTGGCAGTACCGGCTTATCCAAGGGGTTTAGCACGGTTGCTTGAACATTCTAACTCAGGCGGCGCGATCCCGGCGTTAAAATTGGCCTCAAAATGCTCGTTTACTTCAGTAAACTGCGCT
>AASF01001398.1 GCA_000168735.1 Candidatus Endoriftia persephone str. Hot96_1+Hot96_2
GGCGAATGATTAGCGGCGCGAATCGCCCTGATCCGGGCGAAGGCACGTTGCTGCAGGCTGAGGATTTCATGGCTGCTCTTTTCGATCAGCAGGGCGCCGAGCAGAGTGCCGTCGGTGGCGCGGATCGGTACGTCGGCAGAGAGGGTGATCGCCGACTCGAAATGGCTCTGCTGGAGGCTGACCGTGCTCTCCCCCTGCAGGGCGCGTGTGGATCGCCGCTGCGTCGAGGCGTCCGGCATGCTGATGCGGCGTCCTGGAAGATTCCCGCCGGGCGCGGCAGCAGGCGACGCAGCAGCTGCTCGAAGGGGGAGGCCGGTTTGAGCCAGTGGGGTGGGCTTAGGTTGCCGCTTCTGGCCACGATCATCTGTTGGCGATCCACGACCTGGATGCGTTCACCGTCACTAACCACCCCCTGGTAACAGAGACTCTACCGCAAGCCAGCGGCAGCACCAGCCGTGAACCAGAAGGGCATCATTATCCAACCCTGCAGCTTGAGGCGACGACAGGGGGCTGCTGCGCCGCCTGATCGAAGACGGTGACGGAGAGCCCACCCCGCGCCAACTCTACGGGAAAGCCCAGCTCCAGATTGTAGCCGTCAGGTGATTCCTGCCACTCGCCGCGGATCGGCGGCCCCCGCCTGCTGTTGCGGGTTGGCTTGAAACCAGCCGGGAGCCGAGGTGGCGATGCGATAACGCCGGAGCACCCCCGTCTCCGAGCGCAGTTGCAGGAGCAGGTGATCCGCTGCCGGACT
>AASF01001397.1 GCA_000168735.1 Candidatus Endoriftia persephone str. Hot96_1+Hot96_2
AACGAATTCGCCCTTGATCCCTGTTCCATTATTGAAAACGAATTCGTCAAGCCAGGCAAAGGTCAGGCCTTTAACCGGGTCAAGATCCGTAACCTGAGAGACCGGTCGTGGTGCTGGAGAAGACCTTCAAATCGGGGGAGTCGGTGGAGGCCGCCGATGTGCACGAGACAGATATGCAGTACCTCTACACCGACGGTGATTTCTGGTACTTCATGGACCCCGAATCCTTCGAACAGGTCAATGCTGACAAGCACAGCGGTGGCCGATTCGATCAAATGGCTCAAAGAGCAGGATATGTGCACCGTGACCCTGTGGAACGGTAACCCGATCATCGTCACGCCGCCCAACTTTGTCGTGCTGGAGGTGACCGATACCGACCCCGGCCTGAAGGGCGACACCTCCGGCAGCGGCGGCAAGCCGGCCACACTTTCAACCGGTGCGGTGGTGCGGGTGCCGCTGTTCGTGCAGATCGGTGATGTGATCAAGGTCAGCACTGTCTCCGGCGAATACCAGGGCCGCGCCAAAGAGGATTGATCGCCTCCATGAGCGCGACGCATGAGTGGCGCCCGTTCGCCTCGCTAGCAATGCTGCAGGCGCGCGCGGAGCTGCTCGCTGCGATCCGTGACTTCTTTCGACAGGCTGGGGTTCTCGAGGTGGAGACCCCGGTCTGTTCCCGCTTCGCTGTTACCGATCTGGCCATCGAGAGCCTTACCAGTCGCTACACTGGACCCGGGCGCCCCGGCGGGGCTCGGGCTGTTCCTGCATACTTCTCCTGAATTCCCTATGAAGCGGCTGCTCGCCGCCGGCAGCGGACCGATCTACGAGATCTGCAAGGTGTTTCGTGATGGCGAGCTGGGGCGACGCCACAACCCGGAGTTCACCCTGCTGGAGTGGTACCGGCCCGGCTTCGATCACCGGCAGCTGATGGGTGAGGTGGCCGAGCTGGTCAACCGGCTGCTGCCCGAACCAAGACCTGTAGAGCGACTCGCTTACGCCAGAGGCCTTTCACCGCCATCTGGGGATCGATATCCAGGCTTTCGATGCGACTGGTCTGCAGCAGGTTGCGCAGCGTGAACAGATTTCCGGCGCAGAGTCGCTGCAGCTCGACTGGGACGGCTGGCTCGACCTGCTGCTGAGCCATGCCATTGAACCGCACCTGGGGCGCGGTACTCTCTGTTTTCTGTACGACTACCCGGCCAGCCAGGCGGCTTTGGCGAGAGTGCGGCCTGGTAATCCCCCCGTGGCGGAGCGTTTCGAGCTCTATCTGGAGGGGATGGAGATCGCCAATGGTTTTCACGAATTGAGCGATGCTGATGAGCAACGGCGGCGGTTTGAGGTGGATAATCAGAACCGCCGCGCTGCCGGACTGGTAGAACCACCGATGGATGAGTATCTGCTCGCTGCGCTGCAGGCCGGGCTGCCTGACTGCGCCGGCGTGGCGCTGGGCATCGACCGGTTGCTGATGCAGGTCAGCGGCGCCGAGCAGATCCGGCAGGTGCTCGCCTTCCCCTTTGAACGGGCCTGATCTGGCTGCCCGCACACTCTTTCTATACTTTGGTTGAAGAAGAGACTCGTTCTCGGTTGATCCACATAGGAAGGTGTGATGCGACACCATCTGCCTGTTGTCTGCCTCTGCTGCGCGCTGTTGAGTGTTGGTGGTGCGTTTGCCGATCTGTCAGCCCCGCCAGGGAGGGAGGTGGCTGCCGGGGGTGAGAAC
>AASF01001396.1 GCA_000168735.1 Candidatus Endoriftia persephone str. Hot96_1+Hot96_2
TAGTCTGCAGGTTAAACGAATCGGCCTTAGCTTCTCCAGATCTCCGGCGAGTGCCTGCTTGGAGTATTTGTCCTTGTCCGAGCAAGAATTCGTACCAGGCCGGCACACCGACGCTGGAACTCATCCAGCAGATCGTCGTCATCAAATGAATCATTGCCGATGATGTTGATCTTCTTAATGCGTGCCGAAACGCCTTCAGAGATCGTTATCGCCACCGCCACCCGATTGCGCTCCAGCGGCGTCACCGTGGAGTCAATCTTCACTCCGTACTTGCCACGGGAGAAGTATTTGCCGGTTCAGCTCCTGCTCCACTCGCTCCAGCAGGGCGCGCTTAAAGACTCGACCCTCGGGCAGTCCAATCTCCTTCAGCCCCGCCTTGAGCTTATCGGTCTCCAGATCCTTGTTACCCTCGAAGCTGATCTCGGCAATAGCGGGGCGCTCCTGCACCACTACCACCAACACATCGCCATCCTGCTCCAAGTCGGATATCCTTAAAAAAACCGGTCTTGAACAGGGCACGGATGACCTCAGCCGTATCACCCGGCTCCAACCGCTCTCCCACCTTCACCGGCAGAATAATTGAAGACCGGTGCCCGCCGCAATGCGCTGCAGACCCTCGACGCGGATATCGCGCACCACAAAAGCGTCCGGCCCGG
>AASF01001395.1 GCA_000168735.1 Candidatus Endoriftia persephone str. Hot96_1+Hot96_2
GCCCTTGATCAGACCTGCAGCGACAAAGAAGAGACTCATCTGCGGACTTCTGCTGGTCGGCGGACCACTGCTGGGCCGCTACATACAAGATCACGCGGTGGCCCTGTTGGTGCTGAAGGCGGCCCCCAGCGCGCCGGAACCGGTGCCGATGCCGATCGGATGGTACCTGAGCCAGGCAGGTTGCAGCGTTCGTCCAGCCAACGAGAGGGCTGCATAGCCGCTGAGGAAGAGCCCCAGGGTGAGTTTCACCCAGACCTCGGGTGCGTCGATCAGAAAGTAGAGGCCGAGCGGGGTGCCGCAGCAGATAGCCGCCGATCAGCGGCAGCACCGGCTTCAGGCTCAGGCTGCGGCGCAGGTGGAGCAGATTCAGGCTCGACATGCCGATGCCCAGCAGCACCATCAGTGGTACCACCTGCTCCATCGGTAGCAGCAGGCTCATCAGCGGCACCGCCACCAGCGCGGAACCAAACCCGGACAGCCCCTGCACCAAGCCGGCGAGGGCGGTGATGGCGGCAATCGCGAGGGGGAGTTCCCATGGTCGATCAGCTGAAGCTGGTCTCCTGCGGTTCGCCGTTGTTGTCGATACGGATCTGGCGGATCTCCCGGCCATGCGGCTGGTGATGTAGCCGCCCATCAGCAGCGCCAGGTTTTCGTTATGGGTCTCGATGGCGGCCAGCAGTTTGTCGGCGGCGATCTGGCAACGCTGCTGTTGATCGGGCTGCTTTAGCCAGGTCTGTCCCAGGCGCCGGCCGTTGTCCATATCCTTGTCCATCTTATCGAAGGCGTCTGCCATCTTCTCTTGATATCCCTCGGGGATCTCAAGGTTCATCGAATAGTCGCCAATGATCAA
>AASF01001394.1 GCA_000168735.1 Candidatus Endoriftia persephone str. Hot96_1+Hot96_2
TTCCGGGAAATCTCAGAGACCAATCCCAATGAGGTCGAAATTATTGTAGAGATGCTTATCGAGGCTGAAGTGGAGCTCTGCAAAGAGTCCAGTTAACAGCAAACCGACCTTCGCCCCGAACCGACCGCAAAAATTGCGGTCGGTTTATTGCGTGATACTGGACCAATCTCCCAGATTTCCCCGCCCGATTGATTATCATTTAACCAGGCTACGTTGCAGTAACCGCAAAGGTATGAAGATATGGCCTATCTGGAATGGGATAAATCGCTCGACACGGGCCTTAACGTAATCGATCAGCAACACCAGCGAATCGTCGACTATATCAACCGCTTGCAAGCAGCTATTGAGTCTTGGGATCGAGACGAGATCAGCGACGTATTCCAGGAACTCATTGATTACACTGAGACCCACTTCGCCTTTGAAGAGAGCCTTCAAGAACAGGCTGGTTATGAATTCTTGACCGGGCATCAGCGTATTCATCAACTTTTCATCAAACGCCTGTCCGGGTTTCACTCCCGCATTCGAGCAAGGTGATCCTGCTGCTGCCACGGAAGTATCCGCCATGCTACGCACCTGGCTGATCAACCACATCAAAACCGATGACAAAGACTACGTTTCTGTCGTTCAGGGTACTATTAGGCAAGAGAAGAAGGGCGGCTGGCTTGGTAAACGACTGAAGAAATTTTTTGGCTAGAAGCCCCTGATGGATTGAAATGAGCTTTGCTACCTGCTGTTTCATATCCGTTACAAAGACTTGCTGGACACGCATAATCTGTCCTCTGTGCTTAGAAATGGTTTCTACTAACATTAGCAAATGCAGTCGGCTAACGCTTAGTTAATGACATTGCAGTAAGGGTGAATCTAGTTTAGCCGACTATCAGGCCCGAAAATGACGATCATGACATCACTATATGGCCTTGGGAAGGCAGTCTCATCAACACCGACGGCCTTCACCTCGCTGAGGTCCTCCTGCTCACAGGCGCCGTCCACAAGTGGTGGAGCATGCACCAGATCGTATCATCACTGACATTGAGGTGTGTGGCAACAGCGTTGACTGGCATCTGTCTGAACAGAGTGATCACCAGCGCCTCGAACCGCTCTGAGTAAATCCTGTCTGAGAGCGACCTGTGTTGTCTTACCGCACTGCTTGCAGCGTACTCGTGGCAGGTCGACATGAATGTAGGCTTCGTGCTGAAAAAAGTTGAGGTGGCACCACATTCTCGGCTTGGTGGCATGGGCTGCCTGGGCCTTCGCCCCGCAAGACGGGCAGGTGAAGCGGCTTCCATGCTTGAAGCATACCTTGAAGTCGATTCGACTCTTATCAGGATCAAACTCAACACTCTGAACCTCCCAGGGAGCAGGCAATCCAACGGTGCGGTGAACAGGTCAGTAGGTTTCATTGAGGGAGTCGCTTCCAGTGGTTCAAAAAATGATCATGGCAGTAACCAATCAAGGTTACCCACACAATCTGCAATATAAGCCTAAAATATATACTGCTGCTCCTATTATTAGACCTATATACAAGGCCAAAGTAATAAGAAATCCTACGATGCCTACAAATCTCAGGTTACATACAATCCGCCGGAAGAATAATGGCCAGTTACATCAAACCCCTAATCTACTCAGCGCTTATTGGGATC
>AASF01001393.1 GCA_000168735.1 Candidatus Endoriftia persephone str. Hot96_1+Hot96_2
GATCATCCCAGTCAGCACATCCATCAGATTAATCGCTTCCTGGGTCTGCTGCAGGTAGTGCAGCAGACTGATATCGAGCAGTGCGGCGGCAACGATCAGGCCACCGACGATCCCCAGCACATCGGACCAGATGCAGAGCAGTGGCAACATCAGAATCAGCGACAGGCTGCGTGGCAGCACCAGATACTCCATCGGTGAGATACCAAAGGTGCGCAGCGCATCCACCTCCTCGTTGACCTGCATCGAGCCGAGCTGGGCAGCATAGGCAGAGCCGGTGCGACCAGCCATGATGATGGCGGTCATCATCGCCCCCATCTCGCGCACCATACCCAAGCCAACCAGATTGGCGACATAGATCTGCGCACCGAACATCTGCAGCTGGCACCGCACCAACAAACGCCAGCACCGCCCCCACCAGCAGACTGATCAGGCTAACGATGGGTAGCGCCTCAACCCCCGCCGATTGCAGAAAGTGGCCAAAATCAACCCAGCGGAAGCGAGCCCGGCCGCTAAAGAAACGCAGCAGCGCCAGCAGCCATTCACCGATAAAGGTGACAAACGCCGCCAGGTCGGTGACAAAGGCGATCGCCCATCCTCCCAACACAGAGAGCAGGGTTTGGCGCTTTGGCTCGCGGCGCGCACCCTCGCGCTCTGGTACCGCTTGGGCAAGCCTCAGTAGACGTCTGGCACCGCCCGGCACCCCCTCATCATCGAATGCGACTGATTCGGAGCCGGCCCACTCCGAGAGTCTCAGCAACAGGGTGACAAATCCGCTATCCCAGCCTGAGAGTGCACTTGAATCGAATTCAATCCGAGTCAGCGAGCTGCCGGCCGCCCTGATCTGCTCAATCAAGCCGTTACCATCCAGCGGACGCCCATCACCAAGCCAGGGCGCCAACGAACGAGATCTTCAGCGTTGTCTCATCCGCAGCGTCGATTCTCAACGATGCCGGCTCACGCGCCTCCACACTCCCCCCTGAAATGCTGTTCCACAACCGCCCCGATCATCAAACCCTGGAGCGCAGGCGTCAAGGATCAAGTTTCCTTGAGGATGGCCGCTAGCCTCTTGGGAATAAAAAACAATCACTAAAACCAGCATCAAGCCGGCCCGACAGAGATGATAGAGACCGTGAAAGCAGACGCTCCCAATCTAAAACTCCATGGCACCGCACTGGTCGCCGACGATGAACTCTCCAACCGGGTCATTCTGAATGCCCTGCTGAAAAAACTGGGCTACCAGGTCATCCAGGCGGTCGATGGTGCCGATGCCGTCGAGAAGTTCCGCCAACACAGCATTGATATCGTGTTGATGGATGTGATGATGCCGGTGATGGACGGCTATGCCGCTACCGAGATCATCAAATCGGAGACTGCCGACAAATTCATCCCGGTACTGTTCCTCACAGCGATGACTGACGACAAGGCGCTGGCCCGCTGTATCGAGGTTGGCGGTGACGACTTTCTCACCAAACCCTACAACCACACCGTGCTCTCCGCCAAGATCCAGTCGATGGAACGCATCCAGAACCTGCATCAGGATATCCGCATGCTCTACAACCGCATGCAGATGGACGAAGAGATAGCCGAGCAGGTCTTCAGCGGTGCGGTGTTGGCGGGCAATGTGGTACTCGATCAGATCTCGCATCTGCACAAGCCCGCCAGCATCTTCAGCGGTGACATCATGCTGACTGCCTATTCGCCCTCCCACGATCTGCATGTGCTGTTGGGGGATTTCACCGGTCACGGGCTGGCCGCCGCACTCGGCGCCCTGCCGACCTCTGAGGTGTTCCGCTCGATGACCGCCAAGGGCTTCTCGCCGCCGCAGATCCTGCAGGGCATCAACAGCAAGCTCCACAAGATGCTGCCGACCGGCATGTTTCTGGCCGCACAGTTCGTCAAGATCAGCGCCTCGCTCGACTACATCACGGTCTTCAACTGCGGCATGCCTGATCTATTCGTCATCGATGGCAACACGCGCCGTATCAAGAAACGCCTGGAATCCCGCAGTATGCCCCT
>AASF01001392.1 GCA_000168735.1 Candidatus Endoriftia persephone str. Hot96_1+Hot96_2
GTTAAACGAATTCGCCCTTGATCAGGCTCTCCGCTGTCACTGCCTGCTCCACCTCCTCCTGCTCGTTACTGCCATTGAGGATGCGGGTCTCTGTCAGGCCATCCGGGAGGGTCGCACCGCCACCCGGCTGAGCATCACCCACGGGCTCAGTTGCTGGCGGTTTGCCACTGCCGGATACAATCTTGCTGACAAAGCCCTGGCGAGATATCGCTGGTTCAGTACCTTGGGCATAGGCCTTGAATTCATCCATCGCGTTGTGGCTCACGTGAAGAAAGGTTTTGCGATCAAAACCAAGGGCCCTTTCGATAACGCTCCAGCAACCTGCTGACAGCCTGACTGTCGCCGATTCCCTGGTTCTGCCATCAGTCGGGTGGCATCCCCGGGCGAAAGGCGGCTAGCATGCGTCGCCGCTCGGTCTCACTCGTTGGTGGCCGATCCTCCTTCCAATGCTTCATTGCATCCGTCAACAAGTCGGGAAAGTTCCACTGCCGGGCAATTTCGATACCGACCGTCTCAAAGCTGACCCCCAACACCTGGTGCTGCGCCTGGATTGGCTGCAACGACTCCAGCTGCTGCAGCCGTTCCACCTCGCGGCTCTCATCAGGCAGATAGAACGCCACCAGTATTCTGCCCAGATCCCCGCAGCATAGCGGCCAGAAAGAACCCCTCCGTATCGTTCTCACCCTGCTGCCGGGCCAGCTGACTGGCGAACACCGCACTGAACATCGCAGCCGAGACCTGCTCCCGCAGCCGCTCTGCCTGCTGCTTGTCCCCCAGGTGTTCAAAAAAGATCAGCGAAGCTGCCAGTGAGCGGATCGCCTGGATACCGAGCACCACCACCGCCCGGGAGACAGTACCAATCTTGCCGGAGAATCTACCGTAGTAGGCAGAATTGACCACCTTCAGGATCTTGTTGGTCAGCGCAAAGTCTTTCACGATCACGCTCGCCATCTGCCCCGCATCCTTGCCTCTCACCTGCGACATGGCATTGATCCGGCGTACCGACTGGGAGAGCACCGGGAAGTCGCTCTTGCGGCGCATCCGACGCAGCAGAAATTCGACCGTGCCATGGGCGCCATCCACCTCTTCTGCTGGCTCGCCCTTGAGCGCCTCGAAGGCCTTGAGCATGTCACCGGCATCCGCGTAGCGGCGCATCAGGA
>AASF01001391.1 GCA_000168735.1 Candidatus Endoriftia persephone str. Hot96_1+Hot96_2
ATTAGCGGCGCGAATCGCCCTTAGCTTTGAGATGCCCAAGAATCACGCCGTCTTCCTGTGGAACCGATCTGGCAGCCAAACCACCAGAGATTTTGTTCCCAGTAAGGCGCGGTCGCGGAGCCATACAAAACAAGGGCTTAGCGAGAAATTGCTAGGCCCTTTGTTTTTTAGGTCACCTCAAAACCAGCCAACCGCTCAAACATGCCCAATTTCTCATCTATCACCAAAATTATGCCATGATTCGCGGCTTGTTCCTCCCGCATGGGCCGCGCAAAGGTCTTCCATTCAAGTGCATCCCCTTGGCTTTGCCCCAGATAGGCTCGGATAGATCAACAGAGGCCCCAACCTGCGCCAGATCTTTCGCATTTTCGCCATCATCCTGTCAATGTTCCCTTCTTGCTGGCAAAGATAGGGTAGCATCGGCATCGTTCACCTCGTTATGGCATTTTACAGCCTTAACTCGGTGCCAGATTTAGTAACCACTTCAAGAAGAAGCGACCTAAAAGTCCTGGGCAGAAAACTGATGTATCATGAAAGAAAAGGAAGATCACCGAGTCAAAACCCCTCGCACACCGCCCATTGGTGGCGCAATTTTTGCTTGCGCACATCAACTGATGCCCCCTCACACCCCAAGATGCGATTGTTCATTCAGCGCCAGACTACACATAATCGGAAAGGCCGCTATCCTTGTGGAAAGGAACCCATTCCAAAAATCTGGGCATGTAGACCAACAATAACGGCGAACCAGTCACAAGAGGGGAGCGCCTTGCATGCCAATGATGTAGAAGGAAGATTCGGATTTAGTTATCCTTCCCGTTTGACACGAAATCACTGAGTATCAACCTGTGGCCCGCATGGTGACATTCATCAAAGCCGACTCTATGAGGCACACTCTACAACGAATCATCTTCGCGGCGGCACTACTGCCAGGAGGCAGCTTCGCTTTGGGGCTAGGTCAGATTGAAACCCACTCATACCTGAACACCCCTCTCGATGCGGAAATCG
>AASF01001390.1 GCA_000168735.1 Candidatus Endoriftia persephone str. Hot96_1+Hot96_2
ACGAATTCGCCCTTGATCAGATTGCCCTTATAGTGCATCTGATGACTTGACAGAGTTGAGAGTCGTGCGACAGCATCGCTACCACGTTATAAGTGTACTGCCGGGCCTGTTCCAAAGGATGTGGCTTGGTAACCAAACCAGCGTTTGTCAGCAAAGTCACATCAGATTTGCTGATCTTCTTCAGTGGTCGCGGGCTTCCAGTCCTTCACCCTCCCAGAAACAACAACCCCCCGCGAAGGATGTAAGATGATGAAATCGGGATAGCGACGCTTCTTGCCAACGGGGATGTCGTACCAAACCAGATAATCATCTTCCAGTAGATTCTTGTATGCGCCTGTGCCACGCGCTTTTTCCCCGGAGGTCATACGACCGAGGAGTTGCCGGTTCAGCGGGGGGATGATCTCTGCCATAGGTTGCCGCTATCCTCTTATCTTCAGTGCCCAATGATTCCAGAAGTTCGAAACTCCCCTTCTTCCCGCTCATCCTTCTACCACTTCTCCCGGTGCAACCACCCCACGCAGACGCGCAAAGGGGCGCATTCCCTCTGTGGCATCAAAGTCTGCATAGTCGGGGTTGTTCGCCTGAAGATAGTAGTCACCATCGCCGCGTTTTCGCACCACTCGCAGGACATATTGGTCGTCGCCGCTCGCATCCTGTCGCTCTACAGCCATGATCTGGTTGCTGGATCGAGCCAGCTTGGTCGGCGCTGACTAGCTCCAGCAAC
>AASF01001389.1 GCA_000168735.1 Candidatus Endoriftia persephone str. Hot96_1+Hot96_2
GAGTCCAGTCCGAATCAACCTGCTGGTCGCCCTGCCAGCCGAAGCCAAGCCGCTAATCCACGGCCTCGGCCTGAAGCGCCAGCAGCCCGATGCGGGCCCCTGTCCCATCTATATAGATGGTGGTATCAGCCTGGCAATCAGCGGCCCAGGCCACGCCGCGATACAGGTAGCCTGCCGCTGGCTACTGCACAACCACCCGGCCGATCAATGGATCAACATCGGCATCGCCGGCCACCCCAGCCACAGTCGGGGGAGCCTGTTCTGCGCCGAAAGCGTCATCGAACGCAACAGCGGCCGCAGCTGGCAACTCAGCCCCGCCAGCCGCCTGATCGACTACTGCCCGCTGGAGAGCGTCGCCCAGCCGGAGTTCCACTTACCCCGCAACACGTCTCTACGAGATGGAGGCAGCGGCCCTGCTGGATGTGCTCACCCCGAGCCTCCCCCTCGACCGGATTCAGATCCTCAAGGTGGTTTCCGACAACCACAGCCAGCCTGCGCAACAGATCAATGGCAAGATGGTCTCGAGCCTGATCGAGCAGAACTTGCCGTTGATCCGCAATCTGCTGCAGCAGCTACAATGCCAGCAGGAGAGACAGAGAGCGGAGTCCTATGCCGAGTAGACGAAGAATTCTGGTAACCGGCGCCAGCCGCGGCATCGGCGCAGCGATCAGCCGGCGCTTGCTAACGGAGGGCTGCGAGGTGGTCGGCATCGCCCGGGGACTTCGCCGACTGGGATGCAACAGAAGAACGCTTCATGCCGATCGCCCTCGACCTGGCCGATCTCGACAAGCTGCCCCATCAACTCGGCGAGATCGCCCGCCTCCACCCGGCCATCGACGGCCTGGTGCTGAACGCCGGCTACGGCCGCTTCGGCTCCCTGGAGGAGTTCTCCTATCGGCAGATCGTGGAGATGGTCAATATGAATCTGCTGCAACACCTGTTTGTCGCCCGCGCCTTTCTGCCGCATATCAAACAGCATGGTTTTGGCGACCTAGTGATCATCGGCTCCGAGGCGGCGCTGGCAGGCGGACGGCGCGGTGCAGTCTACTCCGCCTGCAAGTTCGCACTGCGCGGCTTCGCCCAGTCAGTTACGCCAAGTAGACGGCCAACAGTGGCCTGAGGGTCAGCCTGATTAATCCCGGCATGGTCGATACCGGCTTCTTCGATGAACTGGAGTTCGCACCGGGGCAGGAGCCCTCCCAACACCTGGCGCCCCAGCGGATATCGCCGACGCCCCTCTGGGACCGTACTCAGCGCCCCCGCCGGCACGGTGTTCGACGAGATCGTGCTCAACCCACTGCATAAGGTCATCCAGTTCAAAAAGCGACCATGAGTTTCACCTTCGAGCCGATCGGCATCATCCATAGTTGTTTCAAAGAGAAATTCGGTATTCCACGCCAGTCCGGGTTGATCCCGGAGGCAGAGGGACAACTAGAGATACTCCCCCCCTACAACCGGCCCGAGGCATTTGTCGAGCTGCAGAGCTACTCCCACCTCTGGATCAGCTTCATCTTCCACCAGGCGATGCGCGACGCGTGGCGCCCCAGCGTGCGCCCACCGCGGCTGGGGGGCAACCGGCGAGTCGGAGTATTCGCCAGCCCGCAGCCCGTTTCGCCCTAATCCACTGGGACTCTCAGTGGTGGAGCTGCAGGGGGTCGAACAGCAGGGGGAACAGATCGTACTGCAGCTGGGCGGCATCGATCTGCTTGACGGCACCCCGGTGATCGATATCAAACCCTACGTTCCCTACTGCGACGCCATCCCCGGGGCCCGCAGTGGTTTCGCCCCGGAGCCACCCGGCGCCCCCATTGAGCTGACATTCGCCCCCCAGGCTGAGGCCAGCCTGGCTCAGCTGACGGCACAGCAGGCTGAACAGCTGCGCCGGCTGATCCAGCGCATC
>AASF01001388.1 GCA_000168735.1 Candidatus Endoriftia persephone str. Hot96_1+Hot96_2
CGAATTCGCCCTGATCAGCGGAAAATCTTGCTGGGGCAGATGCAGCGCTCTACTGCATATTTGTGGTGGCCGGTGCAGTGGTTTTCTGAAGATCTTTTGCAACCGGAGTAGTGGGCAGAAAGGGAATCAAAGTTGTGCCGTGCCGATGCTGGGAGAATAGTTGACAAAAACATTTGGATTTGACGCGACAAGGTGAATTATACTGGTCGCCATGAATGAAGCCTTGGCGCAGAGCTGACGATATGGAACTAGCAGTAGATGTTGAGTCGATGCTGCGTTCGAGTGGTATCTATCCGACGCCTCAGCGGGTCAGCATCGGCGAGCTGTTGTTTGCCCGCAAGCAACATCTAACGGCTGAGCAGATCCATGAGCGGGTCAGTCAGCGTTTCAGGCGGGTCTCCAAGGCGACTGTCTATAACACCCTCGCGCTGTTTGTCTCGAAAGGGCTGCTACGGGAGCTGGTTGCCGATCCGGCACGTACCTTCTACGACAGCAATACCCAGCCTCATCACCACTTTTTCAATATCGATACCGGCGAGCTGAGCGATATCCCAGGCGATCAGCTACTGAATCTTCCAGAAGGCATTCTGCCGGAGGGGACCAAAGTGAAAGCTGTCGATATCGTTGTGCGGGTTTGCAATCGCTAACCCCCCCTGTAGCCACGACGGCGGGGCGATCTTTATCGGCGATGATCCCCTCTTGCGTGGGCTATCTCACTGCGGCCCCTGACGGAACAGGATCAAGTGCTCCACCTGGATCTTCACCCCGGTTCGCTCGCCCACCCGATAGTCGTTGTGGCTCGGTAGTAGCGAAAGCAGCTCACCCCCCTCCGGCAGCGCCAGGGTATAGAGCGTTTGGGCGCCGCGAAAGGCGCGCTCGATGATGCGGCACTCAAGGCCGGCGCCCGGGGCTAGGGTGATATCGTCTGGGCGTAGCAGCACCTCCACCGCGGCGCCCCTGGGCCAGCCGTAGGCGCGATTGCCCTGGATCTCGCCGAGCGGGGTCTCAACTCGATCGGGTGCGCTTAGCCGGCCTTTGAGAAAACGCCCCTCGCCGATGAAGTCGGCGACAAAACGGTCCGCCGGTTCGTGGTAGAGATTGAACGGGCTGTCCCACTGCAGGATCTTGCTCGCCTGCATCACTCCCACCTGCTCGCCCATCACAAACGCCTCATGCTGGTCATGGGTGACGAAGATGGCGGCGGTGCCACGGGCCTTGAGGATATCCCGCACATCAGCGGCAAGTCGTTCGCGCAGCTCCAACATCGAGATTGGAGGGATAAGGCTGCAGTCGGAGCCAGGCAAGCAANACGGGCGGGACTTCCCGGGGGCCCAAATCCGCCACTCGACGCCCAACTGCCAACCGCGCTGTCTGCTGGCCCCCCGATAGCTCATGGGGAAAACGTTGGCCGTAGCCCTCTAACCCCACCAGCTCCAGCATCTGCTCCACACTTGCGCCGGCGCTCAAAAGCGGCTGATGCAGCTGCAGGCCGAAGTCGATATTGTTGGCACAACGCTGAGATGGGGGAAAAGTGCGTACTCCTGGAAACACCATCCCGAGCCCGCGCCGCTCTGGCGGCAGCGTGTAACCCAGGGCTTGAGACGATCTGACCGTTTGAGGCGTATCTCGCCCTGCTTGATCGAATCGAAACCGGCGATGGCACGCAGCACCGTGGTCTTGCCGCAGCCACTGGGGCCGAGCAGACAGCTCAGCATGCCGGGGCTGATGTTGAGTGATAGATCAGCTGACCACATCCTGATCAAGGCG
>AASF01001387.1 GCA_000168735.1 Candidatus Endoriftia persephone str. Hot96_1+Hot96_2
CCCTTGATCAGTTCTCAGGCAATGCCGGGTTGGCCTATGTACGTGCTGAGAACACGACTGATAACCGCAATATTGCTCAGCATTGCACCGCTGGAACTGACCCTGGGCCTCGACTACACCCGCGGTGATTTGGGCGTTGGGTGTNGTCTGGTGCGGGCAAATGGGCCAAACAGACTCGGGCCGATCTGATCGACGGCAGCGGTCAGGATGTGCAGGGAGACCCCCGCCTGGGCGGTGCTCGATCTGAACGGCAGCTACAGCTTCAACGACCGTGCCGATATCCGCTTCGGCATCAACAACGTGTTTGGACAAAGAGTATGCCTATCATGTGAACCGGGCCAACCTTGATCCCTTCAGTCCCCCGAAGCGATTCAGGTGAATGAGCCGGGCCGTGAGGTGTGGGTCAAGGCATCGCTTAAATTCTGAGCGTGTTCTGGCGGAGGTCATCTAGGTGATAAGCCAGGCAGTCATAAGGTAGTGTCCGTCCGGAAACGCCATGTTTGGACGCAGAGAAGCGCAAAGAACGCAGATGTCTATAGATAATATTTGTGATCTCCGCGCTTCTCTGCGTATCGTTTTTACTGTTTCTGGACGGACATTATCTATCGACGAAAGAGAGGTTGTTTTGGGATAGCCAGTCGGTCGATGTGACCGGTTTTTCTTGTGCAGAGGATGGTGGGAAGCAGGTCAAAAGAGATCGACACTACCACTCTCGACATTCTGTTGTGCTACCGCCTTGTTCTGATCCAGCTGTGCGAAAGCCCTGCTTGCCATTGTTGATGATTTTCTCCAGGTCGGAGAGACGGGTCTGGAAGTGTTCAATCTGCTGCTCGTAGTCTGGACTGCTCGATAGTGGAGGGCGATCAGTCCGTTGATGAAAGCCTCGATCTGTTCTGAGCGCTGGGCGAA
>AASF01001386.1 GCA_000168735.1 Candidatus Endoriftia persephone str. Hot96_1+Hot96_2
GATCAGTACAGATAGCATGCGTGAGAGTTGTTTGTCGGCGAGGCTGGCCTGTTGTTGGTGTTGAACTAGCTCACTCAGATAAAAGCTGAATTTATTAAAGTTTTCAGCGCTGAGATTAAGCTGAACAATACCGGTAAAAGGACAGAATAGGGGGAACGAGTGGACCAAAAGTTTCTTGCGCTCGCTGTTATTAAATTTTAGCAGCCAGCCAGAAAACGCCTCTGTGGCTTGTGGTAGGGCGATTTTGGCAAACAGCGGTAGGCTGAATAGGTTGCTGGCGTTAATGGAGAGTTGTTGATGATTGATGCTGATGGTGCCTTGACCTGACTGGATAAAGAGTAAACTGCCGGGTAGTGCCTCTTCACTTCCTATCTGTTCGAGTAGATCGTTTTTAGATTCAAACTTTAGGCATTGCATAAGACATCTCCATATTGGTTTTTTTGGTTGTTATTAAGGTACCTCTGAGTGAGGTGAGTTGACAGTGACGCCCGGTATCCTACAGTAAGGCGTAAAGCCCGAACAATATCGATATCCACGTTGTACCGCAATAACTCCTGCCGCAGGCTACGCCGAGGCCGGCATATTTGACTTTGCTTTTGCTGGTCATGTTGACAAGATCCTTCTCGGTAGCAAGAACACTTAACAACCACTGGCTAAAAGCCGGTGAGTTAAAACCAAGGACTGAAAGTCCGGATGCGGGTCACTGGATTTGGCTCAAAGTGATGCTCCAAGTACCTCTTTGATTGAAGTGGCTAGTAATAGAGAGCGATCAACCCGTATCCAAGACTGCATGTCTACTACGATTGGCTGAAGTGGCCTGCGAGCGCCCACACTATCAAAGACAGGCGATTGGCTGAGAAAGTGAAGAAGATCCACGAGAAGAGCCGGGGAACCTATGGTGCCAGGCGTATCCGCCAGGAGCTGGCGGAAGGTGGTGAATCAGTCAGTCATCAACGTATTGGTCGCCTGATGAAGCAGCAAGGGCTATAGAGCAAGAGTCGATGCAAATTCAAGGCGACGACCCACTCTAACCATGGTCGCCCTGTCGCGCCGAATCTTTTGGATCGGCAATTCCTGGTCGCTCAGCCGGATACCGTGTATGCGGGTGATATCACCTCTATTCCGACAGATGAAGGCTGGTTCTACCTCGCGGTTCTGATTGATCTCTACTCCAGGGCCGTTGTGGGCTGGGCAATGTCGGATCGCATGACGGCCCAGCTGGCTAACGACGCCTTGATGATGGCGATCTGGAAGCGCAAGCCAACCCCTGGTTTGATGCTCCATAGTGACCGCGGTAGCCAGTATGCCTCCGGCCTCTACCAGAAAACCATCAAGGATCATGCGTTCGTTTGCAGCATGAGCCGGAAAGGCAACTGCTGGGAGCGCGAAGCCTACCCTTGGGGTGTAATGCCCCGTCAGAGAGCTTCTTCCACACCCTGAAGATGGAGTTTACCCATCACAGGCGCTACCAGACCAGAGAAGAAGCCAAGCAGGAGATTTTTGAATATATCGAGGTGTTTTATAACCGCCAGAAACGCCACTCAACTATCGGCTATCAGACGCCATCGGGCTATGAGAAAGAGAACCGAAAAGTTGTGTGATTTTTTGTCCGGAAAAGTCTCGCAATATCACCACGTGCAGGCCCAGCAGAGTAGAGGGCTTTGGCAAGAGTTGAGTGGGGCGCGGGAGGGGCGGTTGATC
>AASF01001385.1 GCA_000168735.1 Candidatus Endoriftia persephone str. Hot96_1+Hot96_2
CCCGCAAGTCGTTAAGCGAGGTGCTCAAACTCTATGCCCTGGCAGAGCAGCAGAATCTGCATAACGAAATCATCGACGACCATGACCAGGCAGGTGACGAGACCTCGACCATCAGCCATCAGACCAAACGCATCATCCTCGTCTCACTGCTTGACCCCTGTCATCTGGAGCCGGGTGAGGCGCGTATCTGTTTCGACTTCCTCAACCAGTATGCCGGCAAGGCGAAGTTCGGCTCCGTAACCGCCACAGGTGACGCTGCGGGACGATTTGTCATCGACATGTCGGGTATGGAACCATCCCGCCCCTTCGACCCGGATACCAGCCCCAACCTCGATCCGAGACGCTATCGCCGCTTCAGCCTCACTTCGGTCAGCAAGCGCATCCACAGGGCGCAGCAAAAGATCGCCATGAATGGTGAGGAACCACCTCCAGGGCTGCAGCACCTACCTCCGGAGGAGGCGATCCTGATCCTGCGGCGCATACTCAAGTCGTGGCACATTCAGCAACAGCGCGGGGCAGACCGGCAAAACCGACCGCGCCGGGTGGCGATCGCACTTGGCGTCACCAGCATCCACCATTATCTGCCAGACCCTGGCGATCCAGAACGAATCCTCCAGCGACTCCAGCTTCTCGGTGATCCTCAATGGCAATCTAGGGGCGGACTACGCACCGCAACACAAGAGCTTCGAATGCATGCAGGTGGACCAGAGCGCCAGCGGCGTAGCACTACAGCTGCAGCTGCAGCTCTCGCAGAGTTCATCCCCCCAGGTGGGGCAACTACTGCTGATCACTGCCAGCGAGGATGAGAACAGTTCTGACTGGCGCATCGGCGGTGGTGCGCCGCGCCATGCGCAATGGCAACAGCTCGCTGGAACTGGGTGTGCAATTCATCCGCGGCCATGTCAGCCCGATCACTCTGCGCACTCCGAACAAAGGCAAAGAAGAGCAGCCAGGCACGACGCGCACTCTTCAGTGACCGAGGACATAAGCATCGGGGGTCGGTGATCGTCTCACAGCAACTCTCTCGAGCTGGACCAGGGGTACCGGGTGGATGAGCAGACCCCCGATCCAGTGATCGTGCCGATGCAATTGGCCGAGGCGACCCCAGGTTTTGCCCCGCTATCGCCTGAAGGATACTTGACGCCCCATGGGGCTCACGCATAGAGATCGTCCAGCGGCTGCTGCAGCTTACTGATGAGATCTTGATCCAGTGAGGCAAGCAACTCCGCCAAACGGGGGGATTCGGTCTCCACATCACCGGCTGTCGGCAACACAAAGTGATCGGCGTGATAGAGTTCGAGCAGCGAGGTCTCTCTCAGGTCCCGCGCCAGCGCCCACCCCCTATCCTCGCTGCGCAACACCAAGTGCGCTGCCTGCAGCGCCTTCAGCGCCGCCTCGATCCGCTCCTCTCCCGCCTCCGGCTCACGCTCAGTCAGCTCCGCGGTACTCAGTTGCCCCCCTTCCTGCTGGACCTCACGCAGATAACCGATCAAACGAAATGCAAGGCAGAAAACTGGCTCCCCTCGAGTAGAACTTCTCACGCCAATTGTGCCGATAGATCCCCAAGCAGTAGGTAAACTCCGCCCCCAACAGGGTCACCAGCCAGGAGAGCCAGATCCAGATCAGAAAGATCGGGATCGCCGCCATCGCCCCGTAAATCGCCTCATAGGTGGGAAACTGGGTGACATAGAGAGCGAAGCCACGCTTCGCCGTCTCGAACAGCAGCGCTGCCAGCACGCCGCCGGCAAAAGCGTGGCGCAACGGTACGTTGCGGTTTGGCACCAGCGCATAGAGCAGGGTGAAGGCCAGTGCCGAGATCAGCACCGGCATCACCCCCAGCAGCCGGGTGCGCAGCTGCACCACCGTCGCATCCTCGATGAAGATCGGCAGGGAGACCAGATAGGAGGTAACACCCACGCTCACCACAATCAGGATCGGCCCTAGCGAGAGGATCGCACCAGTAGACCAGGAAGGTCGCAATCGGCTTGCGCTTCTTGCG
>AASF01001384.1 GCA_000168735.1 Candidatus Endoriftia persephone str. Hot96_1+Hot96_2
CCCTTGATCCTTATCGGTCGCTGGATCTCAAGGGCCTATTGTGGCAACCTCAAAAAGGATCAAGGCGATCAGTGATTCACTGGATCTGTCGGCGCGTGTAGAAGTTGCCAGTCAGGCAGAAGTGGGTGAGATGGCCGAAGCATTTAACAATCTGCTCAACAAGATGCAGGAGATTATTCATCATGTAGAGAGCTCTGTTGCTGAGTTGAGCCGCTCGGCAGAGCAGCTTTCACAGACCACCAGCTCCTCAAATCATCGCACGATTGAACAGGAGGGGCAGACCCGGCAGGTTGTGGTGGCGATGAACGAGATGGCGGTGGTGGTGGAGCATGTCGCCGAGAATGCTTCTCATGCTGCAGGTGCGGCGAAGGATGCCAATGACAAGGCGGCAGAAGGTCAAACGGTGGTTGAGGAGACTATCGGGGCGATTAATGGCTTGGCAGAAAGTGTTGAAATGACCCTTGCTGTCGTCCGTCAGTTGGGCAAAGAGAGCGATAATATCGGTGGCGTATTGGAAGTCATCCATGGGATTGCCGAACAGACTAATCTGCTTGCCTTGAATGCGGCGATCGAAAGCGGCCAGGCCGGGTGAGAGTGGTCGTGGGTTTGCCGTGGTGGCAGATGAAGTGCGCACCCTGGCCGGCCGAACAGCTCAGTCGACCCAGGAGATCCAGGCAATGATTGAGCGTCTGCAAGCCGGTGCTGGAGGGGCGATTCGCGCCATCGAGAGTGGCAGTGAGCTTGCGGCTAAAAGTGTGGCCCAGGCGAGTGAAGCTGGTATCACCCTGCAAGCGATCGCTGATGCCGTCGCCACGATTACAAGCATGAATAATGAGATTGCCAATAGCTCGCTTGAGCATGCCGCGGCGGCAGAAGAGATCAATAAAAATATCTCACGCATCAGTGAGTTGACCGAGTTGGCGACAGAGGATTCCAGCGAGACGGCGGCAGCTGCGGAAAGTCTCGCGGCGCTGTCAGATCAACTCAAGGTGATGGTGGGTCAGTTTAAAACCTGAAACATTAGTCGCGGAGAAATGGGTTGTGCAGCCGCTCCTCACCAAAGGTCGATTCGGGACCGTGCCCTGGAACAAATCGACAGTCGTCCCCCAGCGGCCAGAGTCGCTCACGGATTGAGCGAATCAGGGTAGCATAGTCGCTGCGTGGAAAATCGGTACGGCCGATTGAGCCCTGAAAGATCACATCACCCACCAGTGCCAGCTTGGATGGAGCATGGTAGAAGGTCAGATGACCTGGCGTATGGCCGGGGGTGTGGATCACCTCAAGCTGCTCATCTCCCACAGTGATCCGATCGCCCTGTTCAAGCCAACGCTCTGGCGTAAACGTCTCTACCTGGGGAAAACCAAATATTTCGGCCTGTTGTGGCATGTTTTCGAGCCAGAATCGGTCCTCCTGGTGAGGCCCTTCGATAACCACCCCCAGTGCCTTGGCGAGTGCCGCGGCTCCACCAGCATGGTCGATATGGCCATGAAGGGC
>AASF01001383.1 GCA_000168735.1 Candidatus Endoriftia persephone str. Hot96_1+Hot96_2
CATCTCTCTCATCTCACTGCGATGGATCTCGACGGCAGAAGCTGTGCCGCCCACTCCATTCGAGTATAGGCATGCGCGCACCACGCCGGAACGAAGCCGGTCACGTCTGGGCCTGCCGCCCNGGCGCCTCGCCCTATTTTGCTTTCAACCAAGGCATGGCGCAGAATCCTGTACGGGAGGATAACCATATTTTTTTCAGGGACGCTGAATATGCGCAGCTTTCTACTCTTGACCGCCCTCGCCCTGTGCGCCAACACATCCAGCCTGTTTGCCGCCGACACCAAGCCCCACCAAACCAGCGCCACAGCGATGCCAGCTTGGCAGCACGCGATGAAAACCCAGGATCTCAAAGTAAGACGTGAACTGGCAGAGCGCATCACCCAGCTCAACACCGACGCCAAGCGACGGGACAAGCTGATGCGAGAGGCACGGCACCGCGCAGTGCTCTGCAAACACTGTCACGGCGAGGATGGCAACGCAGTACGCGAAGGGGTGCCCAGTCTCGCCGGCCAGAACCCGATCTATCTGGTCGACCAGTTCCAGCGCTTCGGCGACGGCCGCCGCTACGACTTTTTCATGGGCGGGCTGGCCAAAAGCTTCTCCCAGGAGGACAAGATCAAACTCGCGCTCTACTATTCTCAGCAACAGATGATTCCAACAGGCGGCGGACGCAGCGAACTGATGGAGCAAGGAAAACAGCTCTACCACCGCTTCTGTGTCGAGTGTCACGGTGCGGATGGCCGCGGTGAGAGCGGCTACGCTCACCTGGCCGGGCAGCGACCGGAATACATCATCAAAATCTTAAAAGAGTTCCAGAACCTGAGTGGACGGCGCAGCAACCCCTGGATGACCGCCCGCGCCAAGCAGCTGCGCACCCCGCAAGAGATCGAAGCGGTCGCTAGCTATCTTGCCAACCTGGAGTGACCTGCCAGCCACGCCCCGCGCATGCAAACAGGTGACCCTCCGCGCCGCTCAGGCTAGAATCCCGCCTTTTCACCATAGGCCCACCACAGGATCATCATCCCATGCGCACCTCCGAGTTCCCGCTGCAGACCGTCAAGGAAACCCCCGCTGACGCCGAGACCGCCAGCCATAAGCTGATGCTGCGCGCCGGCATGATCCGCAAACTCGCCGCCGGTCTCTATACCTGGCTGCCGCTAGGGCTGCGGGTGCTGCGTAAGGTTGAAGCCATCGTGCGCGAGGAGATGGACCGCGCCGGTGCACTGGAGCTGCTGATGCCGGCGGTGCAACCCGCCGAGCTGTGGCAGGAGTCGGGCCGTTGGGAGCAGTACGGGCCGGAGCTGCTGCGCCTCAAGGACCGCCACCAGCGTGAGTTCTGCTTCGGCCCAAACCACG
>AASF01001382.1 GCA_000168735.1 Candidatus Endoriftia persephone str. Hot96_1+Hot96_2
GATCCGCTGGTATTGGTCGATAGCGGCTGCGGTAGTGGTGGTGCTGTTTCTTCTGATGAGCGCGATCCTCTACCTGCAGGCCAGCCTGAAGGATGCGGCGGTAGTTGAGCGCGAGGCGCGGCTGGTTGCCTCCGGTGTGGCGGAGCGCGTCGCCGTTACTACCCAGGCACGCATGCAGATGTTGCTCGGGATAGCGCAGGATCAA
>AASF01001381.1 GCA_000168735.1 Candidatus Endoriftia persephone str. Hot96_1+Hot96_2
CCCTTGATCACTCCGCGGCTGGCCGGGGCCGACCACAGCCGGGCGCTGATTGGCGACTATCTACAAGACGTCGCTGATGAGGACTTTATGCAGGCGGTGCTGCGCATGGATCAGACTATGCTGCTGGTCGATGATCCACTGAAGCGGGTCGACAACATGACCATGGCCTGGGGGCTGGAGGCGCGGGTGCCGTTTCTTGATC
>AASF01001380.1 GCA_000168735.1 Candidatus Endoriftia persephone str. Hot96_1+Hot96_2
CCTTGATCAGAATAAAGTCGAACCCTTCGCCACACTCAACGCTGCGCTGCAACAGTGGCATCATCTGTTCGGCCCGGACCAGAGTTTCACGCTGCATGCCGGCCAGCTGGAGCTTGTCGGTGAACGCAGCGCAGGCAGTTTCATTGTCGCACACTAGCAGGATGCGCTTGTCGCGAAGCAGTTCGAGGGGCTGCGGGGCGCTGCTCATCTCACCGCTGCTGAGCGGCAGGCGGAGATCGAACCAGAATCGCGAACCCTGTCCCGGTGCGCTCTCCACATCGATCCGGCTGCCCATCATACGCATCAGCCTGATCGGAGATGGAGAGCCCCAGCCCAGTCCCGCCGAAGCGCCGCTGGGTCGAGCCATCAGCCTGGGAGAATGCACCGAAGATCTGAGTCTGCTCCTCCTGGCTCATGCCGATGCCGGTATCGAAGACCTCCACCCGCACAGCAACATCTGATGCACTCCCCTTGCCCATTGTGGCGCGCAGCAGCACTTCACCATGCTCGGTGAATTTGATCGCGTTGGCCAGCAGGTTGATCA
>AASF01001379.1 GCA_000168735.1 Candidatus Endoriftia persephone str. Hot96_1+Hot96_2
CTTCGCCAACGGCGCCCAGGTGGTGATCGACCAGTTCATCTCCTCCGGCGGCGAGAAGTGGGGGCTGCTGTGCGGCCTGGTGATGCTGCTGCCCCACGGCTACGAAGGCCAGGGCGCAGAACACTCCTCGGCCCGCCTGGAGCGCTATCTGCAGCTCTGCGCCAACGCCAACATGCAGGTCTGCGTGCCGACCACGCCAGCGCAGATATTTCATATGCTGCGGCGCCAAATCCTGCGCCCGTTCCGTCATCCGCTGATCGTGATGACACCGAAGAGCCTGCTACGCCACCGGCTCGCCACCTCCCCGATCCAGGCCTTTACCGAAGATGGCTTCCTCAACGTCATCGGCGAGATCGACGCAATCGACCCTGAATCAGTCAAGCGCATCGTGCTCTGCGCTGGGAAGCTCTATTATGAACTGCTGGAGACGCGCCGTTCCCGCGGCATCACCGACACCGCCATCATCCGCATCGAACAACTCTATCCCTTCCCCAGCGACGATTTCGCCCAAGCCATTGCCCCCTATCGAAACGCTGAGGAGCTAATCTGGTGCCAGGAGGAGCCGCTCAACCAGGGCGCCTGGAATCAGATCAAACACCGCTTTGCTGAGCAGGTTGCCGCTGGGCTGCGGCTCTGGTTTGTCGGCCGCCCACGCACCGCCGCACCGGCAGTGGGCTACCGCCCGGTGCATGTACAGCAGCAGCAGACCCTGATCGACGAGGCCCTCACAGGCCGCATCAACCCCGAGATGAATCCCATGGGTGAATCAACTATGAGCCGAGAACTCCTGGTCCCCGAACTGCCCGAATCGGTGGCCGAGGCCACCATCCTCAGCTGGCACAAACAACCGGGCGAGGCGATTACAGAGGGCGAATCCCTGGTCGACCTGGAAGACCGACAAGGTAGTGCTCGAGGTGCCCTCCCCTGCCAGCGGCATACTCAGCGAGATTCGTGTTGCCGAGGGAGAGACGGTCAAGGCCAACGAGCTGCTAGCACTGATCGAGGTTGGCGAGTCAGCCGTCAGCAGCAAGGCTGAAACACCACTCACCCGAAGAGGAGCCGGCACTCTCCCCCGCGGTGCGCCGCCTGATCAATGAGCATCGGCTCGATTTTCATCAGATCACAGGCTCAGGCAAGCATGGGCGGATACTCAAGAGTGACGTGGAGGCCCACCTTGCAGCCAGTCGCCAGAGCGCCCCGCCTGCGCTAGCGGACTCCCACGAGACACTCGACATAATCGACAGCGACCGGCCGGAGCAGCGGGTGGCAATGACCCGGCTACGTCAGCGAATCGCAGAGCGGTTGCTGCAGGTGCAGCAGAGCGCCGCCATACTCACCACCTTCAACGAGGTCAACCTGCAGACCGTCACCGAGCTGCGCGCCCGCTACCGGGAGCGCTTCGAACAACAGCACGAGGTGCGCCTCGGCTTCATGTCGTTCTTCGTCCGCGCGGCGGTAGAGGCACTGAAACAGTTCCCGGTGGTAAACGCCTCAGTGGACGGTAGCGACATCATCTACCACGGCTACTACGATATCGGCATCGCGGTCGCCTCACCGCGTGGCCTGGTGGTACCAATCCTGCGCAATGCCGATCAGCTCAGCTTTGCGCAGATCGAAAAGGGCATCAAGGCGTTCGGCCATAAGGCCAAGAGCGGCACCCTGAGCTTTGATGAACTCTCCGGCGGCACCTTCTCCCATCACCAACGGCGGGGTGTTCGGCTCGATGCTCTCGACACCGATCCTCAACCCAGCGGAGAGCGCAATCCTCGGCATGCATGTGATCCAGCAGCGGCCGGTGGCGGAGAACGGTAAGGTGGTGATCCGGCCGATGATGTATCTGGCACTCTCCTACGACCACCGCATCATCGATGGCAGCGAGGCGGTGCAGTTCCTGGGTCACCATCAAACAACATCTGGAAGATCCGGCCAGGCTGCTGTTGCAGGTATAATGCGTCCATTCGCACAACAGGAGCCGTCGCATGACCACTATCCGCCAGGAAGACTTCATCCAGAGCATCGCCGACGCGCTGCAGTTCATCTCCTACTACCACCCCGCTGACTTTCTGCACGCCTTGGGCGAGGCCTGGGAGCGGGAGGAGTCCCCCGCCGCCAAAGATGCGATGGCGCAGATCCTGGTCAACTCACGGATGTGCGCCGAGGGGCCACCGGGCCAATCGTGCCAGGATACTGGCATGGGCCGTGTGTGTTTCTCAAGATCGGCATGGAACTTGCAGTGGGATGCGCAGATGAGCGTGGAAGCGATGGTCAACGAAGGGGTACGGCGCGCCTACAGCCACCCCGACAAACTGCTCCGCTACTCCATGGTCACAGACCCCGCCGGCGCCCGCACCAATACCAAGGACAACACCCCAGCGATCATCCACATGGAGCTGGTTCCCGGCGACAAACTGGAGGTGAAGCTGGCGGCGAAGGGGGGCGGCTCGGAGAACAAGAGCCGCTTTGCGGTGCTCACCCCCTCTGCCTCGGTGGTCGACTGGGTGCTGGAGCAGGTGCCACTGATGGGGGCCGGCTGGTGCCCACCGGGGATGCTCGGCATCGGCATCGGCGGCTCGGCAGAGAAGGCGATGCTGCTGGCGAAGGAGTCGCTGATGGCGCCGATCAACATCCACGAACTGCAGGCGCGTGGGCCCGCCAACCGCGCCGAGGAGCTGCGCCTGGAGCTGCATGAGAAGATCAATGCGCTGGGCATCGGCGCCCAGGGACTAGGCGGACTAACCACGGTGCTGGACGTAAAGGTCAGCGACTACCCCACTCACGCCACCTCGCTGCCGGTGGCGATCATCCCCAACTGCGCCGCCACCCGGCATATCGAGTTCACCCTCGATGGCTCTGGCCCGGCCGAGCTGACCCCACCCCGAGCGGAGGATTGGCCCGCGGTCACCTGGGAGGCCTCCGACGACGCCCGCCGGGTCGATCTCAACAACCTGACCAAGGCAGAGATCGCCGACTGGCGGCCCGGCGAGCGCATCCTGCTCTCCGGCAAGCTGCTCACCGGCCGCGACGCCGCCCACAAGCGCATCGCTGATTTGCTAACCAGGGGCGAACCGCTACCCGATGGGGTCGACCTGCGGAACCGTTTCATCTACTACGTCGGCCCGGTTGATCCGGTGGGCGACGAGGTGGTCGGCCCCGCCGGTCCCACCACCGCCAGCCGCATGGACAAATTCTCCGAGATGATGCTGGGCGAGTTGGGGCCTGATCGGCATGGTCGGCAAGTCGGAGCGCG
>AASF01001378.1 GCA_000168735.1 Candidatus Endoriftia persephone str. Hot96_1+Hot96_2
CGCCTTGATCCACTCGCCAGCATACTCCGGCAACCCCTCCAGACCTTTGTCGAACTTGTGTCCCAGAGCTGGCACCCAGCACCGCCCCCAGCGGTCCGCCCAACATGAATCCAAAGGCCCCCGCCGACCAACTTACCCCACCAACTCAATTGCGCATCCTCACATCACAGGGATTGAACCAGAACTGCAGCCATTCTAGGGCTAAAATTGGCAAACGCCTATCTCGTAGCTGAAGATCACTTGCCTTTCAGATACTGCTCATCGCTGAAGGAGTAGACCCAGGCGGGACAGAAAGAGACCAAGATGGTCACGATCCAACCATTCACCAGGGCCTCCGGAAAAAACATCAGTGGGAAGAAAGGCATGATGGTCACCTGCAGTTTGGCATAGGCATAGACGCCAGCCGTCACCAGCAACCAGACCGCCAGCATAACCGCTGATATAGGCCACCAGCCAGGCAGTCAAAAAACCGCTACCAAGCACGTAGATAAAGAAGTTTTTGGGTAGCCAGGAGCGCACCAGCACCAGCAGCACCTGGGTCAGGGTGATCGGCAGCAGGCCGGTTGTGAGACCGCTCAGAAGGAGACCCTGCCAGCCATAGCCAACATTCCAGCTGACGACCAGCAGCACGACGCTTGCCGCGAGCAGGGCGAACGACCAACCAAACATCAGGGTGACAGTGTAACGCCCAGCAGATGAAAGGTCACCCCCGGCAGACTGCCGCGCATAAAGGCGATTCCGC